>NZ_JBSFJF010000020.1:0-130928 GCF_053597915.1 Streptomyces sp. NPDC001219
ACCCCGCCCGGCCTGCGGCCCCCCCCGGCCCCCCCGGGCCGGGGTCCGCCGGACCGGCCCTGAGACCCCGGCCGTCCCTCCGCGCCACCGCGCCCCGCCTCCCGCGAAACCTGTTCATGAACACCCCATCAGAGCTGGTAGGGTTCTACCCGTCGCCGCAACACACAGCGACAAAGCCCCCGTAGCTCAGGGGATAGAGCAACGGCCTCCGGAGCCGTGTGCGCAGGTTCGAATCCTGCCGGGGGCACCTTGGAAGAGGTGCCAGAGGACCCCGCCAGCAGAGATGCTGGGCGGGGTCTTTTCGTATGCGGACGCGCCCTCGATGGCGAGGCCCGGGGGGCCTTCCGCGACGGCGTCGGATACTCACCGTGGTTCCGGGCGGGTCCAGGGGCCAGGGGCCGAAGCGCGGCACGCGGGGACACGTTCCGGTCGCCGTCGCGTGCATGGCCCGGGAGTGCCTGAGGTGACGGCCGGAACCGCTGTGCGCCTTGTGGCAGTTGGCCGTTCACCGGGTGGTGGCCCGAGTACCGCAAAACCGGGCACCCGGCGTCTTGGCCAAGTGCCCGGTCAGCGGAGGACGTGGGGCCGGTGCGCGGTCAGCCGTTGAGGTGTACCGGCAGGGACTCGATTCCGTAGACGATGGAGAGTTTGCGGAATTCGAGGTCCTCGGGCTTGGCGGCGAGGCGCATGTTCGGGAAGCGGCGCACCAAGGCGGGGTAGGCGGCACGGAGTTCCATGCGGGCCAGTTCGGCGCCTACGCAGCGGTGAATTCCGTAGCCGAAGGCGAGATGGGAGGGGACATTGCGAGTGGGGTCGAACTGTTCCATTTCCGGGCCCAGTTTGCCGTCCCGGTCCGCACCGCTCAGTGAGCACAGCACCACATCTCCGGAGGCGATCTGAACGCCGCCGATTTCCAGGTCCTCGCGGGCGAAGCGCGGGAAGGCCACCTGTACGACGGTCAAGTGACGGAGGAGTTCCTCGACATAGCTTTCGACGACGTCATCGCCGTCGTGCAGGGCCGCGAAGTGCTTCGGGTCCTGGAGGAGGACCAGGGCGCCGAGGGCCAGCATGCTCGCGGTGGTCTCGAAGCCGCCGGTGAGGACACCGTCGGCGAGGCCCGCCAGCTCTTCGTCGCTGACCGAGTCGCCGTGCTCCTTCACGATCATGCCGAGCAGGCCGTCGCCCGGGTTCTCACGCTGCTTCTTGACGATGTCCCGGAAATAGGAAAGCGATTCGGATATGGCGCCGAAGGAGGCGTTCGCCCCGCTGAAAAGGTCGAATCGCGCGGCACTCAGACGCTCGAAATCGGCGCGGTCCTCGTAAGGAACGCCGAGGAGTTCGCAAATCACGAGGGAGGGGATGGGGAGGGCGAATGAGTGGACGATGTCCACCGGGTCGCCGCTCTTTCCCGCCTTTTCCATCGCGTCGAGGCGCTCCTCGACGATCTCATGGATGCGGGGGGTGAGCCGCCCGAGGCGCCGCATGGTGAATTCGGGGGTCAGGAGCCGGCGGAGCCGGGTGTGCACGGGCGGGTCGGCGAATCCGAGTCCACCGGGGTTCTGTTCGGCCCCGGCGCCGGCCTTGCCGACGAGGTTGGTGAAGTCCGAGCTGAAGGCACTGGCCTTGCCCAGCACCGCCTTGACCTCGTCGTAGCCGGTGACCAGCCAGACGTTGGCGGCTATCGGCACGGGAAGCTTGCTGACGGGCTCCCGCTCCCGCACGGCCGCCAGATCACCCACCGGATTGAGGCCGTCACGCCGCAAGGGCATCAGGACGGACTCGGGCAGGAAGGACATTCGAGATAGGTCAAAGCCCTTCTTCTGTGTTCTCGCCAGATACATACGGCCGGCCCAGGCGATGATCCGGGAACGGAGGGTCGTCATGACGCTAATACTGCCTTTCGTCGAGGGGGACGGTCACCCGCGCTCGGCGGCCCAAGACGGCCGGGACAGCACGGAACCCCCACTCGGCGTGCACGGGTGTGACGTACGCCATAGCCCCTCGCTTGCGGTGGTCATGGCACAGGTCCATGCCATCGACCGGAGTCTTCGGTCGTCCGCATCAGCGTGACGAGCTCGGCCTCGGCCTTCTTCTTCTGTTCGGTCTGGACGAGTTTACAAAGTGCCATTGACGGCGTTCACGGAACAACCCGGTATGCCCCTGAGGGAACCCTGGTTCGCCCCTGACTCACCCCTGGTCCCTACCTGACCCTTTCCTGACCCCCTCTTGAACGAGCACCCGCCGCCCCGCGCACCCGGCGCCGGCGCTCCAGGAGTGCGCGACGGCGAACTGGCATCTCCGGCAGGCCGGATCGTCACCTATGTCCGTCGACATGTATCACGGGGTGGCGAATGACACCCCGGGGAGGGCGAGTTGCGCGCAGTACGGGGGCGGCCGGGGGGTGCGAGCCGGGGGAAATGGGTGCGGTATCCCCTTCCGGGCCCATGTGGAGCCCCGCACCAAACCCCATGCGGAGTTTCCTGCGGACCGCTGGGCGTTCCCCGCCATGACGGCCCCCTGCCGCCCCTGGATTCGAACTCCTCCCGGCGGCAGAACGGCCGACCTCGACGCGAAGTCACTCAGCGTGATGAGTTGCGGACTCTCCGCTCCCTCCTTAGCGTGAGAGGGGAGCGAGGCAGGCGGCACGGCGCGGCGCGAGAGGGCGGCGCGCGACAGAGAGGCCGCATTCGCAGCCAGGGAAGGGTGCGGCAGGCACCGCACCGGCGGGGCGTCGGCCCCGGCCCGTCCATCGAGTGACGCCCGGCGACCCCGCTCCACGCACCCCACAGGGACTCCCCTGGGACTCTCCCCTTCGCAGGAGGAAGCGCATGTTTCCGAAGTCGAAGTCCGGCAAACTCGGCACCTTCGCCCTTTGCTTTCTGTCCGGTGCGCTGGCCGGGATGCTCGCGGCCGGACCCGCGCCGGCGGCCGATGACGACGAGCGGGACGGCCTCGCCGAGTACGAGGGCCGGGTCGTCGCCAAGGAGGGGCTGGTGCTGCGTACCGGGCCGAGCACCGATTTCAGCGCGATCGGCCTGAAGGAGTACGGGGACGTCGTGGGGATCACCTGCCGGCTCAAGGGGCAGCGCGTCGAGGGCAACCCGGTCTGGTACAAGCTCAGCGACGCCTCGTACGTCTGGTCCTCGAAGCGCGACATCGTGAACGACGGGGACGCTCCGCGCTGGTGTTGAGGGCGGAGCGGCACGTACGGCGGGGCGCTCCCTACGGGACCGGCCGACTGCGTACACCCCGAACGTCGTATCCGGCATAACGGAAATAACGACCTCCGCTTGCTACGTTGCCAGGCATGACGGCACTGGCGAGGGCGGCGGCCGCACGCCCGGCGGACACTCCCCCACCCTTGCCGCTGCTGCCCAGGCGACGAGGTGTCGAACTGGCCCTCCTCGCAGGCGCGGTCCTGATCAGTGTCTGCGGATATCTCGTGGTGGGCCTGGCCCGCGGGCATGCGCTGCCGGGCGGGGCGGTCCGGTACGGCGCCGGGCTCGCCGGGCTCGCGCTGCTGGCGCATCTGGCCGTCCGCTTCCGCGCCCCGTACGCCGATCCGCTGCTGTTGCCCACCGCCGTGCTGCTCAACGGGCTCGGGCTGGTGCTGATCTTCCGGCTGGACCTGGACACCCCGGCCGACCACGCCGCGCCCACCCAGCTGATGTGGTCGACGGTCGGCGTCGGGCTCTTCATCACGGTGGTGGTGCTGCTGCGCGACCACCGGGTGCTCCAGCGGTACGCCTATGTCTGTGCGGCGCTCGCGCTGCTGCTCATGGCCGCGCCGATCCTCTTCCCCGCCATCAACGGGGCGAAGATCTGGATTCGGATCGCCGGATTCTCCATTCAGCCGGGCGAGTTCGCCAAGGTTCTGATCACCGTCTTCTTCGCGGCCTATCTGGCCGCCAACCGCAGCGCACTGGCCCATACGGGACGCCGGATGGGGCGGCTGCGGCTGCCCACCGGCCGGGTGCTCGGACCGATCGTCGCGATCTGGCTGGTCAGCGTCGCGGTACTGGTCCTGGAGCGCGATCTGGGGACCTCGCTGCTGTTCTTCGGCATCTTCGTCGTCCTGCTGTACGTGGCCACCGGGCGGACCGGCTGGATCGCGATCGGGCTGGTCCTGGCCGGCGTCGGGGCGGCGGCCGTCGGCACGCTGGAGCCGCATGTGCACAGCCGGGTCGAGGACTGGCAGCATCCGTTCGCCGGTATCGCGGCGGGCCGGGGGCCCGGTCAGCTCGCCCAGTCGCTCTTCGCGTTCGCCGCCGGCGGGATGCTCGGCACCGGTCTCGGCCAGGGCCACTCGTATCTCATCGGCTTCGCCATGAAGTCCGACTTCATCCTGGCGACGTTCGGTGAGGAACTCGGGCTGGCCGGGCTGACCGCGCTGTTCCTGCTGTACGCGCTGCTGGTGGCCCGCGGCTACCGGGCCGCGCTCGGGCTGCGCGATCCGTTCGGCAGCCTGCTGGCCGTGGGGCTGGCGGCGCTGCCCGCCCTCCAGGTCTTCGTCATCGCGGGCGGGGTGACGGGGCTGATTCCGCTCACCGGGATGGCGATGCCGTTCCTCGCGCAGGGCGGGTCGTCCGTCGTCACGAACTGGATCATCATCGCGCTGCTGCTGCGGATCAGCGACCGGGCCCGGACGCCACGGGCGGAGGGCGGCGGGGCGGGGAGCGCTGCCGGCGGTGCTGCGGGGGCCGGCGGGGGGAGCGGGACGGGACGTACGGCGGGGAGCGGCGCGGGGAGCCGGGGCGGAGCGGAGGCGGGTGCCCCGTCGGGAAGGGCGGCGGCGGGGACCCCGTCGGCCGGGGCGGCGGCGGGCGCCGGGCCGTCGGGCGGGCCGGAGGGGAGCCCGGTGAGGGGGCAGGGGGCGTATGAGGCCGGTGGGGGCGCGGGGTTCGGGGCGAGGAGCTGGGTGGTGGGGTTCCTGAAGCCGACACGGTCACCGGGCCCGGACCGGTCCCGGACCTCAGACCTTCCCCGGACGCCGGACCGGCCCCAGCCCCCGACCTCAAACCAGCCCCGGACGCCGGACCGGCCCCAGCCCCGTACACAGCCGCAGAGCCGCCCCCAGCCGCAGGACCGCCCCCCGTCACCCCCGTCCCCACCTGGCGCAGCACCGTCCCCACCCGGCGCGCCCCCGTCCCCGCCCAGGACGGCACCACCCCCGCCCGCCCCCGATGACGCCCCCTCCCCGGAGGCCGGCCGTTGATCCGCTGTATTCGGCACACCGCCGCGTTCTCCTTCCTGCTGCTCGTCGCGCTCCTGGTCAACGCCGCGCGGGTGCAGGTCTTCGAGACGGAGCGCTACGGCGCCAATCCGGCCAACCGCCGGGGGACGATCGCCCGTTACGAGCAGCCGCGCGGTGCCGTGCTCGTCGCGGGCCGGCCGGTCACCGGGTCCCGGGACAGCGGCGGGCGGCTGCGCTTCGAGCGCACCTACACCCAGGGGCCGCTGTACGCGCCGGTCACCGGCTACTCCTCGCAGGTCTACGGGACCTCGCTGCTGGAGAACGCCGAGGACGGGGTGCTCTCCGGGTTCGACGAACGGCTCGCGACGTTCCCCTGGTGGGACCAGCTGACCCGCACCCACCGGCCGGGCGGCAGCGTGCACACCACCATCAACCCCCGGATGCAGCGCGCCGCGTTCGACGGGCTGGGGGGCAAGAAGGGCGCGGTGGCCGCGATCGAGCCGCGTACGGGGCGGGTGCTGGCGCTGGTGAGCACGCCGTCGTACGACCCGGGTGAACTGTCCGGCAACGACGCCGGGGTCAGCGCGGCCTGGCACCGGCTGAACGGCGCCCGGCAGCGGCCGATGCTCAACCGGGCGCTCCAGCAGACCTATCCGCCCGGCTCCACCTTCAAGGTCGTCACCGCGGCGGCCGCGCTGGAGAGCGGCCAGGTCACCGACATCGAGGCCCCCACGGATTCGCCCGACCCCTATCCCCTGCCCGGTACCGCCACCCTGCTCGGCAACGCCGCGGAGGGCTGCGAGGACGCCCCGCTCAAGGACGCCTTCCGGGCCTCCTGCAACACCGTCTTCGCGCGGCTGGGGGCCGAGATCGGGCTGCGGGACATGGCCGGCATGGCCCGCCGGTTCGGCTTCAACGACCCCGGGCTGCGCCTCCCCTCGCCGGTCGCGCCGAGCAACTTCGACACCCGGATGGACGCCTCGCAGGTCGCGCTGTCCGCCATCGGGCAGTTCGACACCACGGCCACCCCGCTCCAGATGGCGATGGTGTCGGCGACGGTCGCCAACGGGGGCCGGCTGGCGCCGCCGTCCCTCGTCGACCGGGTGACCGACGCCAGGGGCGTCATGATCGCGGACGGTCCGCACCGGCCCACGCGCCAGGCGATCGGCCCGGTCACGGCACAGCAGCTCCAGGAGATGATGATCGACGTGGTCGCGCACGGCAGCGGCAGACGGGCCGCCCTCAAGGGCGTCACGGTCGGCGGCAAGACGGGCACCGCGCAGCACGGGGTGCGCAACGAGGGGACGCCGTACGCCTGGTTCATCTCCTGGGCGCGGGCGAAGGACAGCTACGAACCGGCCGTGGCGGTGGCCGTGGTGGTGGAGGACGCGGCCGCCGACCGGGCGGACATCAGCGGCGGCGGGAGCGCGGCGCCGATCGCGCGGGCGGTGATGGCGGCGGCGCTGCGCTGAGGCCGGTCCTCGCCCGGGGCCCGGTCCGCGCGTCACAATGGCCGTATGGCTGACGCGATCCCGCCCATGGAACCCGCCCCGCCCCCGCTGCTGTCCCTGGCCGAAGTGGAGGCGCTGGCCCGGCGCGTGCACTCGGGGCAGACCGACAAGGCGGGCCGCCCGTATGCCGAGCATCTGGCCGCGGTCGCTTCGGGCGTCCGCGAACGGGGCGGCAGCGACGAGCAGATCGCCGCGGCCTGGCTGCACGACGCAGTCGAGGACGGGGCGCTGAGCGAGGAGTGGCTGGCCGGTGCGGCGCTGAGCGAGGAGGTCAGGGCGATGATCCTGGCCGTCACCAAACGGGCGGGCGAGCCGGTGGAGGAGTACACCGCCCGCATTCTGGCCACGCCGGGGGCGCTGCTGGTCAAGGAGTCCGATCTCGCGCACAACGCCGATCCGGACCGGCTGGCCGTCCTGGACGCGCCGACGCGGGAGCGGCTGACGGCGAAGTACGCGCGGGTGCGGGCGCTGTTGGGGCTGTCCGCGCCGTGACGACCACCGGTCCCGGCCCGCGGTAGCCGGGGGCCGGGCCGCCGGGGTCCCCGTCCCGGACACCCGCACGGAAAGCTGCGGTATGCAGCTAGCCTGCGCCGATGAGCGCCACGCAGCCTCCGCAGCCCCGGGAGCCCGCGCAGTCCGCACCGCCGCCTTCCGTGCGGCCTACGAGCAGGCCATGGCGCTGTGGCCGGTGCCGGTGGAACGGCTCGACCTGCCCTCGGAGTTCGGCACCACCCGGGTCACCGTCTGCGGCCCGGCGGACGGTCCGCCGCTGGTGCTGCTGCACGGCGGCGGCACCACCTCGGCCGTCTGGTACGCCCTCGCCGGCCCGCTCGCCCGTACACACCGGGTGTACGCCGTGGACCAGATGGGCGGGCCGGGGTCCAGCGCGCACACAGGGCGGCCGCTGCGGCGGCCGGCGGATCTGCTCGACTGGCTCGACGGTGTGTTCCGCGGGCTGGGGCTGACCTCGGCGGCGCTGGCCGGGCACTCGTACGGCGGCTGGCTCGCGCTGAGTTATGCCGTGCACACCGCTACCCAGGGCCCTGCCTCAGGGGAGCGGGTGGACCGGCTGGTGCTGCTCGATCCGACCCAGTGTTTCGCGGGCTTCCGGCCGTCGTATCTGCTGCGGGCGCTGCCGCTGTTCGTACGGCCCGGGGAGCGGAGCACCCGGCGGTTCCTGGAGTGGGAGACCCGGGGCGCGCCGCCGGCGCCCGCGCTGGTGCGGCTGATGGGCCTGGGCGCCGTCGCGTTCCGTACCGCGAAGGTGGTCACGGGGCCGCGGCCGGACGCCGGACGGGTGGCCGTGCCGGCCCTGCTGCTCCTGGCCGGGCACAGCCGGACACACCGGCCGCACCGGGTCGCGGCGCGGGCCGAACGGACCCTGCCGGGCGTACGGATCGCGACCCTGCCGGGTGCCACCCACCACTCGCTGCCGTACGCCGACGCCGGGGAACTCGGCCGCCGGATGCGGGGCTTCCTGGCCGCCGGAGTCCAGGACGGGACACCCTGACGGCCGGGTGAGGGCCGCGGACGGGCCGCAGGCGCCCCGGGAGTCAGCTCTCCGCGCCCTCGGCGATGGCCGCCGCGACCTCCGCCGTACGGGCCTCCTCCTCGGCCGCGAAGCGCTCCGCGTCCAGCTTCTCGGCGAGTTCCTCGTCCTGGGCCATCAGCAGATCGAGGTTGGAGTCGCCCATCTCGAAGACGCCCATGTCGACATAGGCGCGCTGAAGGCGCTCGCCCCACAGGCCGATGTCCTTCACACAAGGCACGATCCGGCTGAACAGCAGCTTGCGGAAGAGATGCAGGAACTCGGAGCGCTCGGTGAATTCGGCGGCCTCGTCATGCGGAATACCGAAGTTCTCCAGGACTTCCAGACCGCGCAGCCGGTCGCGCATCAAATAGCAGCCCTCGATGACGAATTCCTCGCGCTCGCGGAGTTCGGCATCGGTCAGCTGCTTGTAGTAGTCGCGCAGCGCCATGCGTCCGAAGGCGACATGGCGCGCCTCGTCCTGCATGACGTACGCCAGGATCTGCTTCGGGAGCGGCTTGGTGGTGGTGTCGCGGATCATGCCGAAGGCGGCCAGCGCCAGGCCCTCGATGAGCACCTGCATACCGAGATACGGCATGTCCCAGCGGGAGTCCCGGAGGGTGTCGGACAGCAGCGCCTGGAGATTGTCGTTGACCGGGTAGAGCATCCCGATCTTCTCCTGGAGGAAACGGCTGTATATCTCCGCGTGCCGCGCCTCGTCCATGGTCTGGGTGGCGGAGTAGAACTTCGCGTCGAGATCGGGGACGGATTCGACGATCCGCGCCGCACACACCATCGCGCCCTGCTCACCGTGCAGGAACTGGCTGAACTGCCAGGAGGTGTAGTGCTGGCGCAGCTCGCCCCGGTCCCTCTCGGTCATCCTGTCCCAGTACCTGGTGCCGTACAGGGACATGGACTCGTCCGGGGTGCCGAGCGGGTCGTGGGGGTCCACCTCCTGGTCCCAGTCGATCCGCAGGGTGGCGTCCCACTGCTTGTCCTTGCCCTTCTGGTAGAGCGCGAGCAGCCGGTCGCGTCCGTCGTCGTAGTCCCAGCTGAAGCGGGCCGCACCGGTGGCGGGCACCTTCCACACCGGGTCGCCTGGGTCCTGGACGTAGAGATCTCGGGTCGACACGTACGCCTCCTCGGCTCGCCAAAAGCCTTGTCATGGGCGGTCGTTGGCAGGCTCACACGCTTCTTACCGGCGGGTCAATAAGTCGTGCACAGGGGATTGACGAGCTTGCTGACAAGCAGTCTCATAAGTGGTGACCGCGGGCAGGACCGGCCCCGAACCCCTGGAGCGAGGTAGCACAGCCATGACGAGCGCGCCCACCGCCATGACCGAAACGGACACCGAAGTGCTGCGGGACGCCCTCGGTCTGCTCAAGGACCGGGAGCAGGTCGCCGAGCGCTTGCTCGACTCCTCGGCCAAGCACTCCTTCGACCCCGACACCGAACTCGACTGGGACGCGCCCCTGGAGGACGGCAAGTGGTTCTGGCCGCCGGAGCTGGTCTCGCTCTACGACACCCCGCTGTGGCGGAAGATGTCGCCGGAGCAGCAGCAGGACCTGTCCCGGCACGAGGCCGCCTCGCTCGCCTCGCTGGGCATCTGGTTCGAGATCATCCTGATGCAGCTGCTCGTCCGGCACATCTACGACAAGCCCGTGACCAGCGCGCACGTCCGCTACGCCCTCACCGAGATCGCCGATGAGTGCCGGCACTCCAAGATGTTCGCGCGCATGATCCAGAAGGGCGGCGCACCGGCGTACCCGGTCTCCCGGCTCAACCACAACCTCGCCCGCGTCCTGAAGACGGTCTCCACCACCCCGGGCTCGTTCGCCTGCACCCTTCGGCGAGGAGATCCTGGACTGGATGCAGCGGCTGACCTTCCCGGACGAGCGGGTGCAGACGATCGTGCGCGGGGTGACCCGCATCCATGTCGTCGAGGAGGCCCGGCATGTGCGCTACGCCCGTGAGGAGCTGCGCCGCCAGATGGTCACCGCGCCGCGCTGGGAGCGGGAGTTGACCCGCATCAGCTCCGGCGAGGCGGCCCGGGTGTTCTCCGTCTCCTTCGTCAACCCGGCGGTCTACACCCGGGTCGGGCTGGACCGGCGCGAGGCCGTCGCGCAGGTCAGGGCCAGCGGCCACCGCCGTGAGGTGATGCAGTCCGGCGCCCGGCGGCTGACCGACTTCCTGGACGAGATCGGCGTACTGCGGGGCGTGGGCCGCCGGTTGTGGCGCAGCTCGGGCCTCCTGGCCTGAAGCGGACCGCGGGGACCCGGTACACCCCGAGCACCTGTACGAGCCGACATCCGGGCCGGTTACGCTGCTGTTCATGAACGGCAGCGGCACCGCCCCAGCAGTACCCCGACCCGCGTATCGCAGGCTGAGCGTGGAGCAGCGCCGCAGCCAATTGCTCACCGCCGCGCTGGACCTGTTCGCCCAGCGCGCGCCCGAGGACGTCTCCCTGGACGACGTCGCCCTGGCCGCCGGGGTCTCGCGGCCGCTCGTCTACCGCTACTTCCCCGGCGGCAAGCAGCAGCTGTACGAGGCGGCGCTGCGCAGCGCCGCCGACATCCTGGAGCGCTGCTTCGCCGAGCCGGACACCGGCCCGCTCACCCAGCGGCTGTCCCGCGCGCTGGACCGCTACCTGGCGTTCGTCGACGAGCACGACGCCGGGTTCAGCGCACTGCTCCAGGGCGGCAGCGTCGTGGAGACCACCCGTACGACCGCGATCGTCGACGAGGTGCGGCGGGCCGCGGCCGACCAGATCCTGCGGCACCTGGGCGAACCGGCGCCGGGCCTGCGGCTGCGGATGACCGTCCGGATGTGGATCACCGCGGTCGAGGCCGCCTCGCTGATCTGGCTCGACGAGGACAAGCAGCCGGCCCTCGACGAGCTGCGGAACTGGCTCGTCGACCACTTCATCGCGCTGCTGACCGCGACCGCGGCCGGCGACCCGCAGACCGCCCGGGTGACCCGGGCGGCACTGAGGCTGGAGACCTCCGACGGCCCGGCCGGCGACCTGGCCCGCCGCACCCTGCCCGTCGTGAGCGACGCCGCACATCTCCTGTGAGCCGCCACCGGCTCCGCGCGGTGTGACACTGAGGGCGTGAGAAGCGAGAACACCCTCTTCGTCGGCGGCCCGCTGGACGGCCGGGTCCTGCCCGTCCTGGTCGGCGCGACCGGCCAGCCGCCCAAGACGTACGAGGTCCCGGTACCGACCGACGACGACCGCCCGCCCACGGTCCACGTCTACCGGCGCGTCCCGGCCCGGGTGAACCGCCTGGGCCTCCCCAGCGGCTGGAAGTACGCGTACGCCCCGGAGGGCAAGGACCCGAACGAGGGCCCCAGGTGGCCTTGGCGCAAGCCCCGTTGAGCCGACAGCGCCCCTGACGCAAACCCCGCCAACGGCCCCGCGCCACGAGCGAAACCGCCCCACTCCCCCACCAGGCCCGTCACCGGCACCACGACGCAACCACGCGCCGCGCCGCCGGCCCGCAAAAAAACACCCCTCCCCACCGAAGGTGGGGAGGGGCAACCACGGCGGTGCCACCCGGCGCACGTGGGAAGAAAGCCCCCACCGCAGGTGGTTTTCAGCCCGTCGTCAACGACCCCAGATACGCATTCGTCTTCTCCGGCTCGTAGAAGAAGTTCTCGAAGTCGGACGGGTCGTTGAAGCCGTTGGCGAAGCGGTCGGCGACCGGCTGCAGCTGACCGGCCGCGCCGATGAGGTTCAGGATGTGCTCCGGCGGCGGCGCCAGCATCGCGTTCGTCCACTTGGTGACGTGCTGGGCGGTGCGCCAGTAACGCTCGAAGGCGGTGTGCATCCAGTCCCCGTCGAAGGGCTGGTCACCGCGCTCCACGATGGAGGCGAGGTAGGACGCGGCGCACTTGGACGCCGAGTTGGAGCCCTGGCCGGTGATCGGGTCGTTGGCGACCACGACGTCCGCGACACCCAGGACCAGGCCGCCGGAGGGCAGCCGGCCGACGGGGTTGCGCACGGTGGGGGCGTAGCGGCCGGCCAGCGTGGCGTTGGCGTCGGTCAGTTCGGCCTTGGTGGCGCGGGCGTACTCCCAGGGCAGGAACTTCTCCATGAGTTCCAGCGTCACGGCGAGGTGCTCGTCCGGGTCCTTGACCCCCTGGAACACGTCCAGCGGGCCGCCGGGTATGCCCTCCCAGAAGAGGATGTCGGCTCGGCCGGAGGTGGTGTACGTCGGCATGACGAACAGCTCGCCGACGCCGGGCACCAGGTTGCAGCGCACCGCGTCGAAGTCGGGGTGCTCGGGGCGCGGGCCCAGACCGTGCACGTAGGCGACGGCCAGCGCGCGCTGCGGGGCGTCGTACGGGGAACGCTCGGCGTTGCGGCCGAACATGGACACCAGCTCGCCCTTGCCGGCCGAGACCAGCGTCAGGTCGTAGCGGCTCGCGAAGAAGTCCAGGTCGGAGACGGCCGCGCCGTGGATGACGAGCTGGCCGCCGCGCTGCGCGAAGGTCTCCATCCAGCCGGCCATCTTCACCCGCTGGTCGACGGACTGGGCGTAGCCGTCCAGCTTGCCGACCCAGTCGATGGCGCGCTGCGAGCCCTCGGGCGCCTCGTGGCTGCCGGGCGCGGCGACCGAGACGCCGAGGCCCTCGATGCGCGGGGCCTGGCTCTCCCAGAAGTTGATCTGGAGGTCGCGCTCGTGCTGGAGCGCGGTGTCGAACATGCACTGTGTCGACATGACCCGGCCGGCGCGGATCTCGTCGGCCGTGCGGTTCGACATGAGGGTGACCTCATAGCCCTGGGACTGGAGGCCCAGGGCGAGCTGGAGACCGGACTGGCCGGCTCCGACGATGAGTATTTTCCGCATGGCGGGGCTCTTCTCTGTTCCTGCTGGTGTTCGGGGGAGAGTGTGTGGGGGAGGTGCGCGACCTTACGGTCCGGTCACTCCGGCGCGGTCTCCAGGGCGTGGCCGACCAGCGCGAGCAGCGACTGGATCACCGTGGTCCGCTCGCGGGCGTCCATGATCACCACGGGTACCCGCGGCGGCACGGTCAGCGCCTCGCGGACGTGCTCGACGGCGAACGCCTCGGTCCCCTCGAAGTGGTTGACCGCGACGACGTACGGCAGTCCGCAGCTCTCGAAGTAGTCGAGCGCCGGGAAGCAGTCCTCCAGGCGGCGGGTGTCGGCCATCACGATCGCGCCGATCGCGCCGCGCACCAGGTCGTCCCACATGAACCAGAAGCGCTGCTGTCCGGGCGTGCCGAACAGGTACAGCACCAGTTCCTGGTCGAGGGTGATCCGCCCGAAGTCCATCGCGACCGTGGTCGTGGTCTTCTCCGGGGTGGCGGTCAGATCGTCCGTGTCGGCGCTGGCCTGCGTCATCACCGCTTCGGTCTGGAGCGGGGTGATCTCCGAGACCGAGCCGACGAACGTGGTCTTGCCGACGCCGAAGCCGCCCGCCACCACGATCTTGGTGGCGATCGGCGCCCGCGAACGGTCCGTCTGCCAGCTCTGCAGCCCCGCGTCGGCGGCGCCGGCCGCCGCGTCGGCCTGACCCACGGAACCGGCGGTCGCCGTCGATCCGGCCGATATCGTGTCAGAGCCTGTGAAGTCCACTCAGCACCCTTTCGAGCAGCGCGCGGTCGGGCCGGCCGGAGCCGTGCCCGGTGCCGTAGACGCGAATCTTTCCCTGGTCGGCGAGGTCGCTGAGGAGTACCCGGACCACGCCCAGCGGCATCTTGAGGAGTGCGGAGATCTCCGCGACCGAGCGCATCCGGCGGCAGAGTTCGACGATCGCCCGCATCTCCGGCATGACCCGGTCGCCCCAGCCGCCGGAGGTGAGCTCACGCCGCTCCTCGGGCGCCTCCAGTGCGGCCACGAACGTCTCGACCAGCAGCACGTGCCCGAACCGCGTCCGGCCACCGGTGAGCGAATACGGCCGTACGCGTGAGGGTTTCCGGTCCCCGCCTCGCACGGGGAGTTTGCTACTACTCACTTGGCGCTCTCCATCGACTTGCGCAATTCGCTGCGGAGTTCGGGGGTGAGGACATGGCCGGCGCGGCCGACGAACAGCGCCATGTGGTAGGCGATGACGTTCATGTCGCAGTCCGGGGTGGCGTGCACGCCGAGCAGCGAACCGTCGCTGATCGACATGACGAACACGCTGCCCTCGTCCATCGTGATCATCGTCTGCTTGACCGACCCGCCGTCCATCAGCTTGGCCGCACCGTTGGTGAGACTGCCGACTCCGGACACGATGGTGGCCAGGTCCGCGCTGGAGCCGCGCGGACCGTCACCCCCGCCCGGCCGTGCCGCCTCTTCCGTCCGGTCCGGGTCGGACGACAGCAGCAACAGGCCGTCGGAGGAGACCACCGCGACCGAGCGGATGCCCGGCACCTCGTCGACCAGGTTGGTCAGCAGCCAGTGCAGATTCCGGGCCTGACTGCTCAGGCCCTGTCCGTAAGCAGTGGGCGCTTGCGCCTTCAATCGCGTGCCTCCTCGACAACGTGGCTCTCTCCCGGGGCCCCCGCTCCGTCGGTGTCCGTCTGTGGGGTGGTCAGCTCCGTTGTGTGTTCGGCGATCTCGGCCTCGACCTCACGTCGGCCGACGCGCGCCCCCGCCTGAAAACCGCCGAGCCGGCGCCGCAGCGCCTCGGCGTTGGCCGCTCCGCTCTTGCGCGGGGCGGTGGGCGCCTGCTGCTGCGCCACGACCTTGGGCGTGCGCTTGGGCAGCCCCATGGAGGTCGTCCGCTGCTTCCCCTCGGGCGGGGCGGCAGCGGTCTGTGGGTCGGCCGGTGTACCGGCCGGGGACGGGTCGGCGGGTGCCGCCGCGTCCGTGGGTGCCGCGTCGGTGGCACGGCTGTGCTCGTCCGGGCCGATGGCGTACGGGTCGGCCGCGGGCGCGCCGGACGCTTCGGGGCCCTCCGCCGGTGCCGGGCCGTCGGCCGGGCGCGGTTCCTCACCGGGCTGCACGTGGTCACCGGTGCCCCTGGTGGTGGCGCCGTACGGGCCGGGCGACTGCGGGCCGTACGGGCTCGGTTCGGCCGCGGCGTGGGTGGTCGGGCCGGCCGGCTGCTGCGCGGCGGGCTCCGGTGCCGGTTCGGCCGGGACGCCGAGGCCGGCGGCGTCGATCGCGCGCTCCGCTGCGGCGACGAACGGGTCGGCGACGGGCGCCGGGGCGGCGTCCGGGGTGCCGTCCTGGCCGGTGTCCGGTGCGGTGCCGGCCCCGGTGGTCCGCTCGGCGGCCACGGGGGTGTCCTCGTCCGGGGCCCGGCCGGTGTCCCGGTCGGCTGCCACGGCGGGGGCCGCCGGGCCGTCCGCCGGTTCGGCCCCCAGGGCCCGCGCGGACCGCGACGGCAGCGCGTTGGAGTTCGCCTCGGCGACCGAGCCGGGCAGGCTCGGGGTGTGCGCCACGTCCTGGGGCGCGCCGGCCGGGGAGGCCGACGGGATCGGGCGGGTGGGCAGGATCGAGCCGGGCAGGACGACGACGGCGGTGACGCCGCCCTGCTTCGCGTCCCGCAGCTGGACCCGGACGCCGTGCCGGGCGGCCAGCCGCACCACGACGTACAGCCCGAGGCCCAGCGCCTCGTCGATGGTCTCCGAGGACGAGGCGGCCTCGACGTCGGTCAGCCGCTCGTTCAGCTCGGCCATCCGCTCCGAGGTCATCCCTATGCCCTCGTCCTGGACCGAGAGCATGACCTCGCCGCTCTCCAGCAGCCAGCCGGACAGCTCCACATGGGCGTTCGGCGGCGAGAACGCGGTGGCGTTCTCCAGGAGTTCGGCGACCAGGTGGCTGAGGTCGTCCGCGGCGAACCCGGCGACCTGGGAGTGCGGCGGCAGCGACTGGATACGGACCCGCTCGTACCGCTCGATCTCACTGATCGCGGCGCGCAGCACGTCCAGCAGCGGCACCGGGCCCTGGTGGTTGGTGCTGTGCTGTTCCGCGCCCGCGAGGACGAGGAGGTTCTCGCTGTTGCGGCGCATCCGCGCGGCGAAGTGGTCCAGCTTGAAGAGGGTCTCCAGCCGTTCCGGGTCCTGCTCGCTCTCCTCCAGCGACTCGATGACGCCGAGCTGGCGCTCCACGAGGGCGAGGGTGCGCAGCGAGAGGTTGACGAACCGGCCGTGCACGCCGTTGTGCAGGGCCGCCAGCCGCTCGGTGAGATCGGCGATCTCCTCCTTGAGCGTCTCGCCCTGCTCCTGGAGCACCTCGCGCTCGGCGACCAGCCGCTGCCGGCCGCCGACCAGCCGCTTGCGCTCGCCCTCCAGCTCGGTGCTGCGCCGCGCCAGCTCGCCGACCTGGGCGTGCAGCGCGTTGACGGACCGTACGGCGGCGGCGAACTCGTCGTCGCGGCCCTTGTAGGTGATGGGCTCCTCGTGCGCGGGGTCCGCGGCGACCCGCCGGGCGCCGATCCGCAGCGCGGCGAGCGGCTGGGTCAGGGAGCGCGCGGCCCACACCCCGGCGCCGACGGCCAGCAGCAGGCAGAGCGCCTCCAGACCGATGCGGACCTCCAGCTCCGTGACCGCGTCGTCGCGCAGTCCGCCGAGCCGCTGGATGTCGGCGGTGGCCATGGCCGACTCGACGCCCCGCATCAGCCCGACGCGGTTGGTGAGGGTGCTCTGGACCCGCTGGCGGTTGAGGCGGAGGTCGAGGGCGTCCAGCCGGGGCTGGTCGGTCAGCCGGGTCAGATAACGCTCGGCGGTGTTGACGTCGGCGCCGGTGACGGTGCGGTCGTAGCGGTCCCGGGCGGCCTGGCTCGCGGCCTGCTGGAAGTCGCCCACCGCGCCCTGTTCCCGCAGGTGGGCGACCTGGGCGAGGGTGGTGAGCCGGGGCTGGCTGCCGCCCGCGCCGAGCCCGGCGAGCAGCAGCGCACGGGTGCCCGCGGCCTGTTCGGTGGCGCGGCCGAGAGCGGGCAGGGCGCGGGTGTCGGCGTTCGCGGAGTCCGCGCGGGCCGGCAGTCCACGGGCGATGTCGTCACTGATCGCCCCGAGTGCCTGAATGGCCTCGGTGTAGGCGTTGTAGGCCTGCTCGGCCGATCCGGGCCCCGACAGGGCCTTCTGACGGGTTTGCGGCAGTGCGGCCAGGAGCTTGGCGGCGGCGCGGTACACGGCGGTGTCACCCGAGGCGTCCTGGGCCTCGGTGCGCAGCTCGCCGATCTGCCGGTCCACGCGGACGCGCTGGGTCCGCGAGGGCGCGTCACTTCCGGCTCCGCCGCCCCGCCCCGCGGCGGTACGGCTGCCGCGGCCGGCGGCGACATACGCGGTCATCCCGTCGCGTTCGTCGGCGAGGGAGTGCGCGAGCGCGATGGCGCGGGCGTTCAGCTCGGCGAGATCGACCAGTTGCTGGCCGGTGTTGGCGTCGTCCGCCGTCGCCGCCAGACCGGGGGCGCCGGCACCGAGGACGGCGGCGGCCACCACGGCCACCGCCCCGACGAGCCGGTGGCGCACCCGTGCGGGACGCCGTCCCGAGGGAGTCGTGCCGTCCGTCGCGTCCGTTCCGTCCTTCGCGTCCGGGCCCTTGCCAGGCACCGAGCCCTTGCCCGGTCCCGGGACCGAACCGGCCGGTGAACCCGGCTTCCCTGCGCCGCCTCGAAGCCGCATCTTCCGCACCGCTGCTCGCATTCCTGTCTCGCCTGCTCACGCCCTGTGGCGTCGCGGACCCGGCTCGCTTCTCCGCTCGCGGAGCGGACCTGCGCGAATGACCGCAGCGCGCACACTTCCGCGAAGGGAAACAGCCCGGCTCTGCGCGTCGCGACGAATGTCCTGACCTCACCCCAATGATCCGGGCAACGACCATTCCACCGGCGCCGCGCAGTGGCTCGGCAACACATGCCCGGCCACCTGAACGAGTGAACATCACTCGGAGTTTGGCCTTCAACTTCCGTGCGCCACCGTTTCCTGCCGCAACCCCGCGCAACCCCCGAACGGGTTTGGAGATGCGTCGCGCTCCTGGAAGGATGCCCGCCCGCACACGGCCGGACCGGCGCTCCTTACCCCCGGTAAACCCGTGGCCCGCCCGGCGCGGACGCGGCGGCGGACGTCCGCCCAGCGGGCCGCGGCCGCCGCCTCCGGCAGACTTCCGGGCATGCACATCGCACTCGCCACCGAGCCCGGCGATCCCCAACGCCCAAACGAGGACTACGCATCGGTAGCGCTGCCCGCTTCCGGTCAGGGCGGCGCCCTCGTCCTGCTGGACGGCGTGACGCCCCCGGAGGACGACGCCGGCTGCGCCCATGGGGTGCCCTGGTTCACCGCGCGGCTCGGGGGCGCAATGCTCGAACTGTCGGTTTCACACCGGGATATGACGCTCACTGAGGCTCTCGCCGCGGCCATCTCCCGGACGGCCGACGGCCACCGGGAGACCTGTGACCTTTCTCACGTCCGCACTCCGCAGGCAACCGTGATCGCCGCACGGTGGTCCGGGGAGACCGTCGAGCACCTCGTCCTGTCCGACTCGGTGCTCCTCCTGGAGCGGGCGGACGGCTCGGTGGAGCCGGTGCGCGACTCCCGGCTGGACGAACTGCCGCCCGCGGTCCGGGAGCTGCGGGCGGCCGTACGGGCGCTGCCCCGCGGTTCGGCGGAACGGGCCGCGGCGGGCCGGGAGTACGGCCGCGCGGTCGAGGCGCTGCGCAACGCGGAGGGCGGCTTCTTCACCGCGGCCGCCGACCCGGCGGTGGCCGCCCGCGCGGTGACCGGCAGCACCCCGCGCACCGGCCTGCGCTCACTGACCGCGCTCAGCGACGGCGCCGGGCGCTGGGTCGAGGTCTTCCGGGAGGGCTCCTGGGCGGACTGTGTGGCCCTGGTGTCAGGGCAGGGCCCGCAGGCGCTGATCGACCGGGTGCGGGCCGCGGAGGCGGCGGACCCGGCGGGCACAGCGTTTCCGCGCGGCAAGGCGCGGGACGACGCGGCGGTGGTTTTTGTGGCGCCGTGACAACCACGGACAGGCGGGGCATGTTTTCCCGCCGCGGGGGAACGGCCTCGCGGCGGCGCCCGTCCGGCGGCGGCCACCGCACCTGCGGGCAGGGGGATTTCCGCGGGACCCGACGTCGTCAGGGGGCGGGGCCCGGACCGTACTGCGGCCCGGTTATCCCTCCTCGCCCTCCTTGTCCGCGTTCAGCCGGTGCAGCAGCCGGGCGAGTTCGGCGACCTCGCCGCGGTCCCAGGAGGCGAGGCGGCGGGCGTACCGGGCGCGGCGGCCGGTGCGGACGCGGGTGAAGCGCTCCCGGCCCTCGTCGGTGAGGCGCACCAGGACCGCGCGGCCGTCCGCCGGGTCCGGTTCGCGGGCGATGAGTCCGAGCTGTTCCAGGGCGTGCAGCTGACGGCTCATCGTGGCCTTGCCGACCCCGAAGTAGCCGGCGAGGTCGGTGGCGCGCTGGGCGCCGGCGTCGGCCAGCCGTACGAGGAGGCCGTAGGCGGCGGGCTCCAGATCGGGATGCACCTCTCGTGCCAGTTCGCCGGACGAGGCACGGGCCCGGCGGAGAAACACCGCCAATTCACGTTCCAGGGCGAGAAACACGTGATCCACACCCGTCGGCTCTCCGGCCGCGGTCGTCCCGTCGGCTCCGGTGTCGTGCACGTCAGCGCCCATTCCCGCGTTTCCTCACCTGAAAGTTTCCGCCCTCGGCGGCCGAAGCCGCAGCTCGGCCAGTATTTCGCAGGATTAGACCAACGGCAGCCCGCCGCCCCTCTTCTGCCCCCTCGGTCTACGCGCGTATCGTCATTTATGGCATGGCCATACCAAGCGGCCGGGGTACCCGCCGCGGCGTCGTGCACCCCGCCTCTCCGTGTCGGCACGCCGGTGCCATGCCTCAGCTCCTCCCCCCTCAGGTCATCCCACCGAGATCTTCGGAGGCACGTATGTCCGTGCTCAGATCCGGCTCCCCCCACCGCCCCGCACGCTCCCTCGCGACCGTGGCCGGGGTCCTGCTCACCCTCGTCTCCCTCCTCCTCGGCCTGCCCGGCACCGCCGCGGCCGCACCGCGCGCACCGGAACCCACCCACCCCGGACAGGACTGGGCCGGTTCCCAGATCGCCCGGCACGAGGGCACGGCCGGCGGCGCACCACCGGCCGCCCCGCTCGCCTCCGTCGAAGGCGTGGACGTCAGCAGCCACAACGGCAACGTCGCCTGGTCGACCCTCTGGAACAGCGGTGTCCGCTTCGCCTATGTCAAGGCGACGGAGTCCACCAGCTACACCAACCCGTACTTCGCGCAGCAGTACAACGGCTCGTACAACTCCGGGATGATCCGCGGCGCGTACCACTTCGCCACCCCCAACACCTCCAGCGGCGCCGCCCAGGCCAGGTACTTCGCCGACCACGGCGGCGGCTGGTCCAAGGACGGCAGGACACTGCCCGGCGCGCTCGACATGGAGTACAACCCCTACGGCGCGACCTGTTACGGGATGAGCGCGGCCGGACTGGTCAACTGGATGAAGGACTGGTTCGCCACCTACAAGGCCCGCACCGGCCGGGACGCCGTCCTCTACACCTCCACCAACTGGTGGAAGCAGTGCACCGGCAACTCCGCGGCCTTCGGCGCCGTCAACCCCCTGTGGATACCCCGCTACGGCTCCTCGGCCGGCGAACTCCCGGCCGGCTGGGGCTTCCACACCATCTGGCAGTACACCTCCTCCGGCCCGACGGTCGGTGACCACAACCGCTTCAACGGCGCGATGGACCGGCTCCGGGCGCTGGCGAACGGCTAGCGGCTCCCCGTGAGCGCGACGGCCGGTCCGGCTCCTCCGGTGGGAGCCGGACCGGCCGTCGTGGCCGTCACACCGCGACCGGTACCTCCGGGGCGGCGCCGTTCGACGCCGGTGTCAGGGCGAGTTCCAGCACCTGGCGGACGTCGGCGACCGGGTGGACCTCCAGGGCTTCGAGGATCTCGGCCGGGACGTCGTCCAGGTCCGGTTCGTTGCGCTTCGGGATGATGACGGTGCCGATACCGGCCCGGTGCGCCGCCAGCAGCTTCTGCTTGACGCCGCCGATCGGCAGCACCCGCCCGGTCAGCGAGACCTCACCGGTCATCGCCACGTCCGGCCGGACCTGCCGGCCCGACAGCAGCGAGGCCAGCGCGGTCGTCATCGTCACGCCCGCGCTCGGCCCGTCCTTCGGGACCGCGCCCGCCGGTACGTGCAGATGCACACCGCGCTCCTTCAGGTCGGCGACCGGCAGCTCCAGTTCGGCGCCGTGGGAGCGCAGGAACGACAGCGCGATGTGCGCGGACTCCTTCATCACGTCGCCGAGCTGGCCGGTCAGCTGGAGCCCGGACGCCCCGGTTTCCGGATCGGCGAGCGAGGCCTCCACGTAGAGCACATCGCCACCGGCGCCGGTGACCGCGAGACCGGTGACCACCCCGGGCACCGCGGTGCGCCGCTCGGCCGGGTCCTGGGCCGACTCCGGGGTGTGGTGCGGCCGCCCGATCAGCGGACGCAGCTCCTCCGCACCGACCGCGAACGGCAGCTCCCGCTCACCCAGTTCGTGCTGGGCCGCGACCTTGCGCAGCAGCCTGGCGACCGCGCGCTCCAGATTCCGCACGCCCGCCTCGCGGGTGTACTCCCCCGCAAGCTTGCGCAGCGCGTCGTCCTCCAGGGTCACCTCGCCGGGCTCCAGACCGGCCCGCTCCAGCTGGCGCGGCAGCAGATGGTCCCGGGCGATGACCACCTTCTCGTCCTCCGTGTAGCCGTCCAGCCGGACCAGCTCCATACGGTCGAGCAGCGGCTCGGGGATGGCTTCGAGGACATTGGCGGTGGCCAGGAAGACCACGTCGCTGAGGTCGAGTTCGACCTCCAGGTAGTGGTCGCGGAAGGTGTGGTTCTGCGCCGGGTCCAGGACCTCCAGGAGGGCGGCGGCCGGGTCGCCCCGGAAGTCGGAGCCGACCTTGTCGATCTCGTCGAGCAGCACCACCGGGTTCATCGTCCCGGCCTCCTTGATGGCCCGGACGACCCGGCCGGGCAGCGCCCCCACATAGGTACGGCGGTGCCCCCGGATCTCCGCCTCGTCGCGGACGCCGCCGAGGGCGACCCGGACGAACTTCCGGCCCATGGCACGGGCGACGGATTCCCCGAGCGAGGTCTTGCCGACGCCGGGCGGGCCGACCAGCGCCAGCACCGCGCCCCCGCGGCGCCCGCCGACCAGCCCGAGGCCGCGTTCGGCCCGCCGCTTGCGGACGGCCAGGTATTCGGTGATCCGCTCCTTGACGTCCTCCAGGCCCGCGTGGTCGGCGTCGAGCACCTCCTTGGCGCCGGCGATGTCGTAGGCGTCCTCGGTCCGTTCGTTCCAGGGCAGTTCGAGGACGGTGTCCAGCCAGGTGCGTATCCAGGAGCCCTCGGGGCTCTGGTCGCTGGACCGCTCCAGCTTGTCGACCTCCTTGAGGGCGGCCTTGCGGACCTCCTCGGGCAGATCGGCGGCCTCGACCCGGGCACGGTAGTCGTCGCCCTCGTCCTCCGGGTCGCCGTTGAGCCCGGCCAGCTCCTTGCGGACCGCCTCCAGCTGCCGCCGCAGCAGGAACTCCCGCTGCTGCTTGTCGACGCCCTCCTGGACGTCCTTGGCGATGGACTCGGCGACGTCCTGCTCGGCGAGGTGCTCGCGCAGCGTCTCGGTGGCGTACTTCAGGCGGGCGACCGGATCGGTGGTCTCCAGCAGCCGGACCTTCTGTTCGGTGGTCAGGAACGGCGAGTAGCCGGAGTTGTCGGCGAGCGCCGGCACGTCCTCGATCTGCTGGACGCGGTCGACGACCTGCCAGGCGCCGCGCTTGCGCAGCCAGCTGGTGGCCAGCGCCTTGTACTCCGTGACGAGTTCGGCCACCGCGCCGGGCAGGGGATCGGGGACCGTCTCCTCGACGGTCGTGCCCTCCACCCAGAGCGCGGCTCCGGGCCCGGTCGTGCCGGACCCGATCCGCACCCGGCCCAGACCCCGGATCAGCGCGCCGGGGTCGCCGTCGGACAGCCGCCCGACCTGCTCTATCCGCCCCAGCGTGCCGAACGCCGCGTACTCCCCGTCGATGCGGGGCACAAGCAGCACCCGCGGTTTGTTACCCGAGGAGGCGGCGGCCTGAGCGGCCTCCACCGCTGCCCGTACGTCCGCGTCGGACAGGTCCAGAGGCACCACCATGCCAGGGAGCACGACCTCGTCATCGAGAGGCAGCACGGGCAGAGTGAGCGATGTGGACGTCGAAGCCATGATCTCCCCTTCGGCAAGCAAGTTGAGCTGTACTCACTCAATGCAGCCGGGGTGGGAGATGTTCCCCCGGGGGCGTTCGCTGTGAGCGATCGGGGGGGGAGGGGGGATGAGGCGCAGGGAGAAGGGGGGCGGGGAGGGGCGTCGGCAGGCCGGCGGCCCAGGGGGTGCGGCCGGCGGGCCGGGGCGCGTGGCGGTGCGGCGGGCGCGCGGCGGTGCGACTGGGCCGAGCGGGGGCACGGCGATGCGGCTGGGCCGGGGGCCAGGGGGCGCGCGGCGGTGCAGCCGGGCCCGGCGGGCGCTCAGCGCTCGCCCACCGTCCGGCGGCGGGACCGGTCGTCCCGCCACCGCCGCTACCCCCAGTGGGCGGGGCGGGTCAGGTTCCGCGGCAGTTCGGTCGCGGCGTCGCCCTTGGCCGCGTTCAGCTGTGACTGGGTGAGGAAGAGCGCCCCGGTGAGGTCGGCACCGGAGAGGTCGGCGGCGCGCAGGTCGGCGCCGATCAGGTCCGCCGTGCGAAGATCGGCGCCCTTGAGGTCGGCGGCGATCAGATAGGCCCCACGGAGATTGGCGCCCCGGAGGTTCGCACCCCGGAGGCGGGCCCCCATGAGGTCGGCGCCCCGCCGCTCCTTCTTCCGGCCCGGGACACCGGCCCGGACGAGTTCGCTGGTGCGCAGCAGCAGGGCGTTGACCTCACCCCGGTGGGCGGGCACATCCAGTTCCGTGAGTTCCTCGGCGCTGCCGCGGGTGAGGCGTTCGGTCTTCTCCAGGGCGGCGCGCAGCTCGGCGTGGACCGGGCCGGCCGCCGGGCGGGTCAGCGCCTCGGCCAGATACCAGAGGAGTTCGTGCAGCTGCCGCATGACGGGGAAGACGTCGAACATCCGCCGGGCGGACTCCGGTGCCTGCCGCCAGTCCCGTCCGCCGAAGGTGACCTGGGAGACCTTCTGGCCGGCGCCGAAGCAGTCGAAGACGGTGCAGCCGGTGAAGCCGCGCGGGCGCAGGTCGCGGTGGATGCCGCAGCGGAAGTCGGACTCCAGGTTGGGGCAGGGCGTGCCGGCGTCCTTGTCGATCGCGAAGTCCGCCGAGGCCGCGAACGGCAGCGCGACACAGCACAGTCCGAAGCAGCTGCCGCAGTCGGACTGCAGGCCGAGATCCTTGACGTCCGGGATCGAGGGCGTGCGCTCTGGGGACACGGGGCGGGTACTCCTACGGCCGGCGGGCACCACAGGAAGCCGTGCCCGGAAGGGACCGCCATTCTCCCAGGCACCGGGAGGACCGCCGCGCCCGCCGGGGTCAGCTCGCCGCTCCCGCCCACCGCCGCGGCGGGCACCCGGCGTTGTCAGTGGTCGCCCCTAACCTCGGGTGTATGAGCATGATCGGAGAGTACGCACGTGTCACTCCCGCCGAACTCGACCGCGCCCTGGGCGATCCCGAGTGGGCGCTGAAGCTGGTCTGCGGACGGATGGAGGCGGAGGCCGCGACGGCCCCGGAGCCGGCGGCGGCGCGCTGCCTGGACATCGACAAGGCCTGGGACGCCCTCGGATTCCTGCTGCGCCGCAGGGACTTCCCGGTGGACATCGTCCACGGCGAGCAGGCCGTCCCCGACGCCGACGACTGGGGCTACGGTCCACCCCGCTACCTCACCCCCGAGCAGGTACGGAACGCCGCCGAGGCACTGGCCGGCATATCCGCCGAGCGCCTGACGGCCGGCGTCGCCCCGGCGGACCTCGCCGCGGCGCGGGTCTATCCACTGGTCGTCTGGGAGCGGGGCGAACCACTCGACTACGTCCGCGAGTACTACGAACTGCTGCGGCCGTTCCTCCGCGCCGCAGCGGACGAGGGGGACGCCGTGCTCCTTTGGCTGGGCTAGGGCTCGTCATTCGGAATCACCGGGCGGACCAGAGAGGTCCAGGTGGCCACGGCACGCCCTGAAGCTCATATACGAGCGGGGCAAACAGGGGTGACCCACCCACCAGCCGCCCCCGACGGGCGCGTTCGCCGGACCGTCCGACATACTCGTGCCGCATGAACGAGCCATGGGAAACAGCCCTCATTATCGGCCTTTTCCTCTTTATCGCCGCCTTCTTCGGATTGTTCATCTGGGTCTGGCGGTATGTGAACAAAAGGGATAACCGCAGCCCCCAACAGCTGGAAGAGCTGCTCCAGTTGGTGGAGAGCCGGGGGTGGAGCCACACCGCTTGGGCCCCCGGGCAGGGAGACCGCTACTGCGGGGGGGACCCACTGCCCATGAAGGGCGTCAACATCCCCCTGCGGGACTACATTGTCGGTGAATTCCGCGGCCGCACCATCAGCTGCTTCGAGCGCAACTCGCGCGAAATGAACGCGGACGGCCCGGACTCCGTGCGGTACTCCGCGGTGTTCGCCGTGACGATGCCGACGTCGGTACCGCGGATGGTCATCAAAAAGCCGCAGGCACTGGACAAGATCAACGCGCGAGCGGACGCCGTGTTCGGCGGCGGCAAGGTGATGGAGCTGGGCGACCCGGCATTCGACGAAGCATTTCGCGTGATCGCCAACGATCAAGAGTTCACGCGCACTGCCCTCAACGACTCTTTGGCGCAATTCCTCATGTCCGACGCCCGCGCCAAAGACGAGCCCCTGCGGTTCCAGGGAGACGTGCTGCTCACCTGGCATCGAGGGCGACTCCGGGCGGAACACATCGACGAGAAGCTGAACTATCTGTGCGACGTCCTGGACCACTGGCCGACTCAGGCGCAACACCGCGCCTGAAGGACCGCGCTCATGGGTGAGCCCCTCCCGACTCCTGTCGGGAGGGGCTCACCCATGAGCGCCGGGGTGCACGGAGCTTACGCAGCGTCAGGGCCCGCAGGACGCACGGACCTGACGAACTCCTCGAAGTCGTCCGCGACCTGATCCAGCTGGGACTGCTTGGCTGTCAATGCCAACTCGATCACCGCATGCTTGGACGGGTCGTGCGCATCATGCATGAGCAGGTAGACCTGGCTCTGGACCAACTCCACGGGCAGCCCGCGCAAGGTGGTGGAGATACGCAGCGTCTGGGTCAGCGCAGGCACTTCCTGGGTGCCCCCCTGGGCCTGCGTGGCGACGCTCACCGTCGCCCCCTCGCGCAGCCGCCGGACCGACTCCTGCGCGAGTGTGAGCAGGTCGGCTTCGTCCCGGACTTTGCCCGCGATGGTGATATTCGCGGTGAACTTGTCCTGCGACTCGGAGTGAAGTGCAATGAAAGCCACTCCGGGAGCACCCACCTCATCGGGGGGCGCCGACTGCCAGCCCTCCGGCAGTGAAAACTCAATCTTTACCGGCAGCGTGGTCGCCATCGTGGATCAACTCCCTAGTGTGCGAAATACGAGGCCAGTGTCATCCGAAGGGATTGATGGACTCCAGTCCGTCACCCATTGCGTCGAGGCCGTCACCCACCTTGTCCCCTATGTCGCTGAACGAGTCCGCGACCTTTTGCGGGTCGATCTCGGCCTGGAAACCGACCTTGCCCCCGAGTCCGAGTCCTACGCCCACATCAGCGCCGATGACGAACTTCCCGTCTTTCATGCCGGCATCCGCATGTGCCGCAGCTCCGGCTCCGGCCCATCCTTCAGCGGTGGCACCGGCCCCGATACCACCCACGTCCACGTGGCCACTCGCAGTCGCCTTGGCGCCCGCGAAGGCCTCGGCACCCGCGTGCACGCCATCCTTGCCCACGGATGTGTTCACTTGCGCCTCGGCACCGGCAAAGGCCGTGGCATCCGCCTTGGCAGCGGCCATGCCGTACTCGACGCCGCCCTCCGCGGAGGCCTGCGCCAGGTACGCCTTACCGCCGGCTCCGACCTGGAGTCTGCCGTCCTTGACCGACGCGCCCGCCGTGCCTTCCGCCCCGAGAAGTTTGAGACCGGCCTTCCCGGATACCTTCCCGTCGTCTCCGAACTGCGACTCGCCTTCGGCCTCTTTCTCCCAGGCGTTCACCTCGGCTTTCCGCTCCCACAGCTTGGCCTCGAAGCCTCGGGGCTTCTTAGCCTGGGGGTCAGCGGGCGGCGCATTGGGGTCGGGCTTCGACGCACCGTAGAACTTCTGATGCTTTTCGGACAGCGGGTTGGACTCGTAGAGGTCCTTGAGGGTGACGTTGCTCTTTCCCGATTCCTTTTGCTGCTCGGCAGTCTTGCCCGCCCGTTGCAGCCAGGACGGTGCGTCGGAAGCGCCGCCGGCCGCGTCCTTCAGCTTTCCCGCCGCCGAATCAGCTTCGTCCCGCACATGCTGTCGGGCAGTCCGCAGAATCAGCTGGGCCTGGCTTTTATCGCCGCCGTCCCACAGCTCGATTGCCTCCCGGGCCTTCCCCTGCGCCGTGCTCAACGCCGTGGCGTAACTGCTGACTGCCACGGCCGCGTCGGACAGCGCATCGGAAGCGTAGAGCCAGTTCTTCTTCTCACCGGAAAGCTTTTCCCAGAACTGGTCGCTGGCCGCACCGTTCCAGCCAGATATTCGTACGGCG
The DNA here is from genome assembly GCF_053597915.1 of Streptomyces sp. NPDC001219. Taxonomy (NCBI): domain Bacteria; kingdom Bacillati; phylum Actinomycetota; class Actinomycetes; order Kitasatosporales; family Streptomycetaceae; genus Streptomyces; species Streptomyces sp. NPDC001219. The sequence goes on from NZ_JBSFJF010000020.1 coordinate 27,871, forward strand.
CCGAGCCCGTTTGCGACGGTCTCGAATTTTCCGGATTGTTTCTTCAGAGCCCGCGCGACGCCCTCGACGTCCCCTGCATTGCCCGGGATGAGCCCCTTGGGGTCCTTGGTCTCGCCCAACTCTTCCGTCATGCCCGTCCCCCGTTGTTACAGTCCCGAACCGTTCTTGTGCTGATTGATGTACTTCATGTAGTCGCCGGTATGGGCTTCGTTCTGCTCATAGGTGTCCGCTTGGCTCTTCAGCTTGTCCGAGATGTCGCCCGCGCGGTCACCGAGAACGAGATAGGCCACTTCCCACGTCTCGCAGAAGGCTTCGAACTTGTCAGCGAGAATCTTTTCGCCCTGATCGGAACCATCGAATTCGTCATTCAGCGCCCCGAAATCGACCCCCTTGGCCGGGTCAAGGCATTTCAGTACATCCGAAGCTCCAGCCCTGAGCTCATCCGGATCGGCTTCAAAGCCGTCGCCGCTATTGGGCACTCTCGAACCATCCCTAGTGAACACGCGCTCATGACAGGTAAGTTGGCACTGTCGTCCGGCGAATCTATCACCATATGTCGACCCGTCAGCGCGGGGGTGATTCGAAACCCTCCGCCTGTAACCAGCCCAAAAATGCCGCACGTTACCTGGATAGAGCTATCGGCAGAATGTCCGGTCCACCCCCTGTCGTGAACGAACGAGGTGATCGGCCTCAAGCTGAGCAATTGGGCGGGCAGTTGGACAATTCCCTTGCCCCCTGATCGGAGCGGGGCGCGGGTTATCACCGGCCCAGTGGCTACCGCACGCCGGTCGCGATTGACGGAGAGAACGCTGGGCCCGTGTCCCGGTCGCACCTCCGCAACACCGCCGAACTCCCCGGCAGCTATGGCTGCTTGTCCGGAAAGCCCTCAGGCGCCGGTACTCACCAGAGTCGTCACACGAACTTGTTGAGATGCTCCGGCGGGGCGTTACCGGTATGACGAGTCGACTGTTCGTGAGGGCACGTACTCGACTGCGGATCGGGGACGATGAGCCCCGCGGGTGGGCGCCTCCTCCGGATCTCGGGCGCCCACGGGGCCACGGCGCGCGATTCGAGGAGACGCACCAGGCGGCACCTCCGCTCCGGCAGACCGTCGCGGAACGCCCCCTCGCTTCCCGCCTCACGCCCCGTCATGACTGCTACCTTCACGGCATGTTGCAGCGGATGTCCGGAGTTTTCATCGGCGCATTCTTCGGGACGGTGTTCGTGGTCGCCAACGCGCACGACCCGCTGAATCGGGCGATCGGCATCACCCTCCGGGTGCTCGCGGTGCTCACCTTCGCCGGGCTGCTCGCGCTCGCGCTGCTGGCGGGGCGGCGCGGACGGCCCGTGGTGGACGACGCGGAGGCGCCTCAGGCGGACTGGTTCCGGGGGAAGTTCGCGTTCGTCGTGGGGGCGGAGGCGGTGCTGCTGGTCGGCGGCAATCTCGCGCTGCGGGCCGCGGGGGCCCCCGAACAGACCGCGGTGGCCTGGATCGCGCTGATCGTGGGGCTGCACTTCGTTGCCCTGATGGCGGTATGGAAGCGGCGCAGCATCGCCGTCCCCGGCGCCACGCTGACCGCGCTCGGCGCGACCGGCCTGGGCATGGCGGCCACCTCCGCCGTGGTGTGGGTGCCGTTCGTCAGCGGGGTGCTCTCCGGTGTGGCGCTCCTGGGCGGCTGCGCCTACGCCATCACCCACACCTACCGGGCGACGGCGCGGCCGTAGGGCGACCTCCGGGACCGCCGGGGCCGGGACGCTCAGTACGTCCGCGCGCCCCGCAGGGCGGGGTGGCCCAGGTCGCCGAGGAGCGGCGCGGGTGTGGCGTGGCGGGCGCGCCAGCGGCGCAGCAGCGGCCAGCTCGCCGTGCCCAGGGCGAGCGAGAGCAGATGCCCCCAGTCCGTCAGCGGGTCGGCGTAGGCGAGCAGATCGGTCACGGCCAGATAGCCGACGCCGGCCAGCAGGGGCAGCCGCGACCAGACCGGCAGCAGCCCGGCGAGGGCGCCGGTGCAGGTCATCACGCCGAAGCTGATGCCGTAGTCGAGGCGGTGCAGCGAGCTCTCCGGCAGACCGCCGGCGGCGACCGAGAAGGCCACGGGCAGTTCGGTGGCCAGCGTGGCGAGCACATGGCCGCCGAAGAAGACCGCGACGGTCTTCATGGCGCCGATCCGCCGCTCCAGCGCCGTCAGCACGAAGAGGAAGGCGAGGGCGTACGCGGAGGTCATCCCGCCGGCTATCCACAGGGCACTGGCGACCAGCACCAGCAGCGGGGCCTGGGCGAGATGGGCGACATCGGTGCTGGAGCCGCGCAGCAGCTCGGAGACCAGCCCCGGGTCGGCGTACTCGGCGAAGAGCGAGGTGACCGCGAGGAGCACGGCGTAGCCGAGGGTGAAGGGCGTGCCGGCGGGGGTGGGCAGCAGCTGCCCGAGCCGCCGGGGCCCCGCCGCGGCGAGGGCGCCGGGCGCCGACCGGGCGGCGGTCTCCCGGCCGCCGCGCTGCCGGGGGATACCGGGCAGCAGCCCCGGTGTCCCGGCCGGACGGGTGTCCGGTCGCGGTGCGGCGGCGGGCCGCTGAACGGCCCGTATCCTCTCGGCGGTTCCCAGCCAGCTCACAGTCCGAGGCCCCTTCCGTCCTGGCGCATCCGGTGAGCCACGCCCGTGTCCCTCGGCCGTGAATCTCTGCCTTGCCCTACGTCCCGGACCACCCTGCATGCTCAACCCATGAGGAAGCTGTGAGAGTGAGATCCATCACACAGAGCAACCGTCGGCGAGGCCCGCACGTCCGGGTGGCCGGTGCCGGATACGCCCCAAAGGGTTGGACCGGCGCACCCCGGATTGGCCACCATGGCGCCATGGCTCCCGTGACACCGCTCCAGGCAACGGCCGGCGCCCCCGAGGCCCCGCGCACGCTCGACCGCCGCGAGGGTCCGTACGGCGAGGTGGTGCTGCGGCGGCGGGGCGGGCCCCCCGCGGCGCCCGGGACCGACGGCGCCGGTACCCCCGCGGCACCGGTGGTCTACGAGATCATCGCGAACGGCTGCTTCCTGATGGACACCTCCGACGGCCGGTCCGAGCGGCTGCTGGTCGACGCCGCGCTGGACGCCCTGCCGGCCGGCCGCACCCGCCCCTCCGTACTCATCGGCGGCCTCGGCGTGGGCTTCTCCCTGGCCCGTGCGGCCGGGCAGCCGCGCTGGGGCCGGATCGTCGTCGCCGAGCGCGAGGAGGCGGTCATCGACTGGCACCGCACCGGCCCGCTGTCGGCCGTCTCGGCGGAGGCGCTGGCCGACCCGCGCACCGAGATCCTGCACACCGACCTCGTCGCCCACCTGCGCGCGGAGGCGGACCGGGACACCTACGACGCCCTGTGCCTGGACATCGACAATGGCCCCGACTGGACCGTCACCGAGGACAACGACAGCCTCTACTCCCCCGACGGGCTCGCCGCCTGCCGCGACCGTCTCACCCCCGGCGGAGTGCTCGCCGTCTGGTCCGCGCAGCCCTCGCCGGCCTTCGAGGAAGCGCTACGAAATGCCGGATTCAGCGGGGTACATACGGAAGAGATCCCCGTTGTCCGAGGCGTCCCTGACGTGGTCCATCTCGCGCGGAAGGGCGCGTAGCCGACAGTCGCGCCATGCCCGTACGCTGCTGCCCAGCAAGACGCGACCACGCAGGGGACATGCAGGGGCGGGCGATGGACCAGACTCAGACAACGCAGGGCGGCGCCGCCGCGGCCACGCCGGGAGCCCAGCGCCGGGTCCTGGTCGTGGAGGACGACCCGACGATCGTCGAGGCCATCGCGGCCCGGCTGCGCGCGGAGGGTTTCCAGGTACAGACGGCCACCGACGGCCCGGCCGCCGTGGACACCGCCGAGGCCTGGCAGCCCGACCTGCTGGTCCTCGACGTGATGCTGCCGGGCTTCGACGGCCTGGAGGTGTGCCGCCGGGTGCAGGCCCAGCGCCCGGTGCCGGTGATGATGCTCACCGCCCGGGACGACGAGACCGACATGCTGGTGGGCCTCGGCGTCGGCGCCGACGACTACATGACCAAGCCGTTCTCGATGCGGGAGCTGGCCGCCCGGGTGCATGTCCTGCTGCGCCGGGTCGAGCGGGCCGCGCTGGCCGCGCACACCCCGCGCAGCGGCATCCTCCGGCTGGGCGAGCTGGAGATCGACCACGCCCAGCGCCGGGTTCGGGTGCGGAGCGCGGACGTCCATCTGACGCCCACCGAGTTCGACCTGCTGGTCTGCCTGGCGAACACCCCGCGCGCGGTGCTCTCCCGTGAGCAGCTGCTGGCCGAGGTGTGGGACTGGGCGGACGCCTCCGGGACCCGGACGGTCGACAGCCACATCAAGGCGCTGCGCCGCAAGATCGGCGCCGAGCGCATCCGCACGGTGCACGGCGTCGGCTACGCGCTGGAGACCCCGCCCGCATGAGGCGGTGGCCCCACTCCCCGCTGAACGCGCTGTGGCAGCGGATCTGGGAGGGCCTGCGCCCCCTGGACCCGTACCGCTCGGTGAAGGCCGCGCTCGGGGCGCTGGTCAGCGTCTCGGTGATCATCACCACGCTGCTCGTGTTCGTGGCGATGCACTCCGCGACCGAGCTGCGGGTGATCACGATCTTCTCGATCATCGCCTCGCTGCTGATCACCCAGTTCGTGGCCAACAGCCTGACCGCCCCGCTCGACGAGATGACGGATGTCACCCGGTCGATGGCGCACGGCAACTACCGGCGCCGGGTCCGCTCCGGGCGCCGTGACGAGTTCGGTGACCTGGCGAACGCCTTCAACCGGATGGCGGCCGACCTGGAAGCGGTGGACACCCACCGCAAAGAACTGGTCGCCAATGTCTCGCACGAGCTGCGCACCCCCATCGCCGCGCTCCGCGCCGTGCTGGAGAACGTCGTGGACGGCGTCTGCGAGCCGGACCCGGAGACGATGCGCACGGCGCTGAAGCAGACCGAGCGGCTGGGCCGCCTGGTCGAGCACCTCCTGGACCTGTCCCGGCTGGACAACGGGGTGGTGCCGCTGCACTCCCGCCGCTTCGAGGTCTGGCCGTATCTGTCCGGGGTGCTCAAGGAGGCCAACATGAGCCGGGGCGCCGCCACGCTGGCCGGCTCCGGCACCCACACCCGTACGGACGTCCATCTCCACCTCGACGTCTCGCCGCCGGAGCTGACCGCGCACGCGGACGCCGAGCGGCTGCACCAGGTCGTCGCCAACCTCATCGACAACGCGATCAAGCACAGCCCCCGGCACGGCCGGGTCACGGTGCACGCCCGGCGCGGCGAGGGGCCGCAGAGCCTGGTGCTGGAGGTGCAGGACGAGGGTCCCGGCATCCCCGAGGCGGAGCGCTACCGGGTCTTCGAGCGGTTCAACCGCGGCGGCCCGGCCCCCTCGGGCCCCGGCTCCGACGGGGGCACCGGCCTGGGCCTGGCGATCGCGCGCTGGGCGGTGGACCTGCACGGCGGGCGCATCGGCGTCGCCGAGTCGCCCCGCGGCTGCCGCATCCGGGTCACCCTTCCGGGGCTGGAGTCAGCCCGGGGCTGACGGCCGCTGACGTAGGGTCGGTGGTGGAAGCACGTCCTCCGCCGGTGTGGTGGCGATCACTCCTACCCGCACCGAGGCAAACTTCGGGTGTTTCCCGCCCAGTCATGCCCTGAAACCCGACCGGGAATGTGACGTACGCGACGAGTGCCCCTCCCGGCCTGCACCAAGGGTCACAACAGGCGTAGCCTTTATTCCCGCTGTCCACCACCTTAGGAAGCGGAAGAGGGCGGTTGCCGCCGTGTCGCTACAGTCCCCCAACAGCTCGAGCATCTCGACCGACCAAGAGGGGCAGGGAAAGAACCCTGCTGCCGCGTTCGGTCCCAATGAGTGGCTCGTCGACGAGATCTACCAGCAGTACCTCCAGGACCCGAACTCGGTAGACCGAGCCTGGTGGGACTTCTTCGCCGACTACAAGCCGGGCGGCGCCACCGCGCCGAGCCAGCCGGCGGAGGGCTCCCCCGCCGCTCCGGCCGCCCCGGCGCAGTCGTCCGCGCCCGCAGCCGAGCCGAAGCCGGCCGCTGAGCCGGCCACCCCGGCGAAGCCCGCCGCGAGCGCTCCGGCACCGGCGAAGGCTGCCCCGGCGAAGGCCGAGGCGGCCAAGCCCGCCGCGAAGCCGGCCGCCGATGCGGGCGCCGGCCCCGAGCTGGTCACGCTGCGCGGCCCCTCGGCCGCCGTCGCGAAGAACATGAACGCCTCCCTGGAGCTGCCGACGGCCACGTCCGTCCGCGCGGTCCCGGTGAAGCTGCTCTTCGACAACCGCATCGTGATCAACAACCACCTGAAGCGCGCCCGTGGCGGGAAGGTCTCCTTCACCCACCTCATCGGGTACGCGATGGTGCAGGCCCTCAAGGCCATGCCGTCGATGAACTACTCCTTCGCGGAGAAGGACGGCAAGCCGACGCTGGTCAAGCCCGAGCACGTCAACCTCGGTCTGGCCATCGACCTGGTGAAGCCGAACGGTGACCGCCAGCTCGTCGTCGCCGCCATCAAGAAGGCCGAGACGCTGACCTTCTTCGAGTTCTGGCAGGCCTACGAGGACATCGTCCGCCGGGCCCGCGACAACAAGCTGACGATGGACGACTTCACCGGAGTCACCGCGTCGCTGACCAACCCGGGCGGCATCGGCACCGTCCACTCCGTGCCGCGTCTGATGCCCGGCCAGTCCATGATCATGGGCGTCGGCGCGATGGACTACCCCGCGGAGTTCCAGGGCACCTCGCAGGACGCCCTGAACAAGCTGGGTGTCTCGAAGGTCATGACGCTGACCAGCACCTATGACCACCGGGTGATCCAGGGCGCCGCCTCCGGCGAGTTCCTGCGGATCATGAGCCAGCTGCTGCTCGGCGAGAACGGCTTCTTCGACGACATCTTCAAGTCGCTGCGGATTCCGTACGAGCCGGTCCGCTGGCTGCGCGACATCGACGTCTCGCACGACGACGACGTCACCAAGGCCGCGCGGGTCTTCGAGCTGATCCACTCCTACCGGGTCCGCGGCCACGTCATGGCCGACACCGACCCGCTGGAGTACCACCAGCGCAAGCACCCCGACCTCGACATCACCGAGCACGGGCTCACCCTGTGGGACCTGGAGCGCGAGTTCGCGGTCGGCGGCTTCTCCGGCAAGTCCATGATGAAGCTGCGCGACATCCTGGGCGTGCTGCGTGACTCGTACTGCCGCACCACCGGCATCGAGTTCATGCACATCCAGGACCCGCAGCAGCGCAAGTGGATTCAGGACCGGGTCGAGCGCTCGCACAAGTCGCCCGAGCGCGAGGAGCAGCTGCGCATCCTGCGCCGGCTGAACTCCGCCGAGGCGTTCGAGACGTTCCTGCAGACCAAGTACGTCGGCCAGAAGCGCTTCTCGCTGGAGGGCGGCGAGTCCGTCATCCCGCTGCTGGACGCGGTCATCGACTCCGCGGCCGAGTCGCGCCTCGACGAGGTCGTCGTCGGCATGGCCCACCGCGGCCGTCTCAACGTCCTGGCGAACATCGTCGGCAAGTCCTACGCGCAGATCTTCCGGGAGTTCGAGGGCAACCTCGACCCGAAGTCGATGCACGGCTCCGGCGACGTGAAGTACCACCTGGGCGCCGAGGGCACCTTCACCGGTCTGGACGGCGAGCAGATCAAGGTCTCGCTGGCCGCGAACCCCTCCCACCTGGAGGCCGTCGACCCGATCGTCGAGGGCATCGCGCGCGCCAAGCAGGACATCATCAACAAGGGCGGTACGGACTTCACGGTCCTGCCGATCCAGCTGCACGGTGACGCGGCGTTCGCCGGCCAGGGCGTGGTCGCGGAGACGCTGAACATGTCCCAGCTGCGCGGCTACCGCACCGGCGGCACGGTCCACGTCGTCATCAACAACCAGGTCGGCTTCACCGCCGCCCCGGAGTCGTCGCGCTCGTCCATGTACGCCACCGACGTGGCCCGCATGATCGAGGCGCCGATCTTCCACGTCAACGGCGACGACCCCGAGGCCGTCGTCCGCGTTGCCCGTCTGGCCTTCGAGTTCCGCCAGGCGTTCAACAAGGACGTCGTGATCGACCTGATCTGCTACCGGCGCCGCGGTCACAACGAGACCGACAACCCGGGCTTCACCCAGCCGCTGATGTACGACCTGATCGACAAGAAGCGCTCGGTGCGCAAGCTCTACACCGAGTCCCTCATCGGTCGCGGCGACATCACGCTGGAGGAGGCCGAGCAGGCGCTGCAGGACTTCCAGGGCCAGCTGGAGAAGGTCTTCACCGAGGTCCGCGACGCCACGACGGCCCCGGTGGCCCCCGAGGTGCCGCAGCCCAAGGCGGAGTTCCCGGTCTACGTGGACACCGCGATCTCCCAGGAGGTCGTCAAGCGGATCGCCGAGTCGCAGGTCAACATCCCCGAGGGCCGCACCGTCCACCCGCGTCTGCTGCCCCAGCTGCAGCGCCGTGCCGCCCAGATCGAGGACAACACCATCGACTGGGGCACCGGCGAGACCCTCGCCATCGGCTCGCTGCTGATGGAGGGGACCCCCGTCCGGCTCGCCGGCCAGGACTCCCGCCGCGGCACCTTCGGCCAGCGCCACGCGGTACTGGTGGACCGGGAGACCGGCGACGACTACACCCCGCTGCTCTACCTCACCGAGGACCAGGCCCGCTTCAACGTCTACGACTCGCTGCTCAGCGAGTACGCGGCGATGGGCTTCGAGTACGGCTACTCCCTGGCCCGCCCGGAGTCGCTGGTCATGTGGGAGGCGCAGTTCGGTGACTTCGTCAACGGCGCCCAGACCGTCGTCGACGAGTTCATCTCCTCGGCGGAGCAGAAGTGGGGCCAGACGTCCGGCGTCACCCTGCTGCTCCCGCACGGCTACGAGGGCCAGGGCCCGGACCACTCCTCGGCCCGGATCGAGCGCTTCCTCCAGCTGTGCGCGCAGAACAACATGACGGTCGCGATGCCGACCCTGCCGTCGAACTACTTCCACCTGCTGCGCTGGCAGGTCCACAACCCGCACCACAAGCCGCTGGTCGTCTTCACCCCGAAGTCGATGCTGCGTCTGAAGGCGGCGGCGTCGCGGACGGACGAGTTCACGACGGGCGGCTTCCGTCCCGTCATCGGCGACTCCACGGTCAAGCCCGAGGATGTCCGCAAGGTCATCTTCTGCTCCGGCAAGGTCTACTACGACCTGGAGGCGGAGCGCGAGAAGCGCGGCGCGAACGACACCGCGATCGTCCGCATCGAGCGCCTCTACCCGCTTCCCGGCAAGGAGCTCCAGGCGGAGATCGCCAAGTTCCCGAACGCCGAGAAGTACCTGTGGACCCAGGAAGAGCCGGCGAACCAGGGTGCGTGGCCGTTCCTCGGCCTCAACCTGATCGACCACCTCGACCTGGCCGTCGGTGCCGACGTCCCGCACGGCGAGCGCCTGCGCCGCATCTCGCGGCCGCACTCCTCGTCGCCGGCCGTCGGCTCCGCCAAGCGCCACCAGGCGGAGCAGGCACAGCTGGTCGCGGAGGCCTTCGACGCCTGAGGCGTCGGGCCGCCGGGTGACCGGTGGTGAAACAGCGGAAGGGCCCGTCCCCGGTGGGGGCGGGCCCTTCCGCTGTCCGCGGGGGCTAGACCGGCTGTGGTTCGAAGTCCCAGTACGGGCGCCGGCGGCGCCGGGCGGACAGGGTGTGCGGGTGCTCGGCGCCCAGGGTCTCGGAGAGCTGCTGGATCGCCTCCTGTTCGAGCTTGGCCGCCTCCTGGCCGCGGCGCAGCGCCCGCAGGTCCTCGGACAGCGCCGTCTTCGCGGAGAGCGTCAGCGGATGGGTGCCGCCCAGCGCCGCCTTGGCCCGTTCCAGGGTGGTGCGGCCCAGCTCCACCGCGCCGTCCTCGTCGTCCACCCGGTTGCGGGCGGCGGCGGCGTTCAGCGCGCAGCCCAGCGTCCAGGGGTGGCCGGGGCCCATGGCGTCGGTCATCCCGCGCAGCGCCCGCTCGGCGAGGTCCAGCGCCTCGGCCGGGTCCCCGAACTCCCCGCGGACCAGCCCGACGTTGCCCAGGGTGCCGACGGTGTACGGGTGGCGCTCACCGGCGAGGGCGCGGTAGCGCTCGGCGACCTCCTCCGCGAGGTCGCGGGCGTGCCCGAGGTCGCCGTGCTCCCGCAGGAAGGTGGCGTGGTCCGCGCGCACCATCAGCGTCTCCGGGTGGCGGGGCCCCAGCACCCGGCGGGAGCGCTCGACGAGATCGGCCAGCAGGGCGGCGGCGCGGGTGACCTCGCCGGAGCGGCGCAGGCACAGCGCGAGGTTGTGCTCGGCGCGCAGGGTCTGCGGGGTGTGCGGGCCCATCACCTGCAGGTGCAGCCGGGCGTTGAGCTCCTGGCTGGAGGTGGCGTCGCGGTAGCGGCCGAGCAGGCGCAGGGTACGGGCGTAGGCGGTGCCCGCGTTGAGCGTGAGGTGGTGGCGGGCGCGCAGCTCCCGCTCCCGGAAGGACAGCACCTCGCGGTGGGTGACCAGGGCTTCCTCGTAGCGGCCGAGCAGGGCCAGGACGCTGCCGAGGTTGTGCCGGGAGGAGAGGGTGCGGGGTGCCTCCGGGCCGAGCAGCTCGGTGTAGGCGCGCCAGACGGCGTCGAAGAGGTCGTAGGCCTGCTCGTAGGAGCCCAGCGCGATCAGCGTGCCGGCCAGCCCGTCCTGGGCCCGCAGCAGGTCGGCGTCGGAGGGGTCCCGCTCGGCGGCGAGCTGGTCGACGACGGCGCTGCCGACGGCCTCGGCCTCGCGGTAGCGGCCGAGCCGGCGCAGCATGTTGGCGTGCTGGTGGGTGAGCACGAGCATGGTGCGCTGGGTGGGGGCGAGGCGGGTGCGCCAGCGGGAGACGAACTGTTCGCACAGCCGCAGGCCCATCCGGTACTCGCCGCGGACCCGCAGGTACTCCACGCAGTTGAGCAGCAGCTGCTGGACCGCGGGCTCGGGGCTGTCGAGGACGCCGGCCGGCTCCAGATGCGGGATGAGTTCGGCGTAGCGCTCCCAGTAGCGGGTGTCGGCGGGGTTCTGCGGGTCGGCGGTGACCAGCACCCGGCAGGCGCACGCCGCCATCAGGTCGCGCTCGTCCTCGGACATGTCGCTGCGCAGGAACCGGTGGTAGAGCCGGTGCATCAGCGCGGTCTCCACGGCCGGGTCGGCGTCCTGGGAGACCTGGTAGTCGAGGCGTACGGCGGTGGACTCGGTCAGCCGGCGCAGCGCGGTGTTCCAGCTGATCGGCTCGGCGGCGAGGTCAGCGAGGTGCTCGGGAAGGTCGCCGCGGCGGGCCCGGGCGAGCATCGGGACGGGGATGGTGTCCGGGGCGAAGAACGCGAACAGCTTGAGGAGTTCGACCGCGGCCGGGCTGCGTTCGCGCAGCGTGTTGAGGGTTATGGCCCAGCTGGTCTGGAAGGCCATGGGGTAGTCGGAGGAGATCCGGATGCCGACGAGGCTGGGTTCGCCGCGGCGGATCAGCTCGATGTACTCCTTGGGGGACATCGGGTTGGCGTCGAGCCAGGCGGCGGTCTGGGCGAGCAGCAGCGGCAGGTCCTGGACCGCGTCGGAGAGCAGGTCGGCTTCCATCGGTGTCAGCCGCGGGGCCCGCCGCCGCGCGTAGGCGACGCTCTCGACGCGGTCGAAGGGCGGCACCTCGATCTCCTGGGCGCTGCCGGAGCCCGACCAGTCGCGGGTGAGGGTGGTGATCAGGACATGGCCGCGGCCGTCGGGGACCAGGTCCTCGATCGACTCCATGTCGTCGGCGCTGTCGAAGATCAGTAGCCAGCGGCGGTAGGGGCGGCCGATGCGGAGCGCTTCGTGGACGGCGCGGATGCGGTCGCCCAGCTCCCGGCCCACGGGGAGGCCGAGGCGGGTGGCGAGGTCGGCGAGCTGTTCGCGGGCGGCGCCGCGGTTGGTGGCGCTGATCCACCACACCACGTCGTAGTCGTTGCCGAAGCGGTGGGCGTACTCGGCGGCGATCTGGCTCTTGCCGACGCCGGAGGTGCCGTACAGCGCGATCCGGGTCTCCAGCGGCGGGCCGGCGCCCGCGCCGGAGCCGGCCAGCTTGCCGTGCAGCGCTTCGAGGACGTGGTCGCGGCCGGTGAAGCGGTTGTTGCGGCGCGGGATGTTCCACACCTCGGGCGGGTTGTTCGGGAAGCGGGGGGCGCCGGGCTCGTCCTCGTCGACGGTCCGCCCCGGGCCCCCGATGCCGAGCCGTTGCAGCACCCGGCGGTTGGCCTCCTGGGCGTCCAGGTCGCGCAGGTCGGCGGGGCGCAGCAGGGACGCCGTGGCGGGCAGGCTCTGGGTGGCCACGCTCACCGCGGCGAACCGGTCGGCGTGCGCGGGCACCACCTCCCGCAGCGCCGCCGTCCACTCCTCCTGCGTCTTGGGGCCCAGCCGGAAGTACCAGTCGTCCAGCACCATCAGCAGCCGGCCCTCGGCCTCCAGCAGCCCCGACAGCTCCGCCACCAGCGCGGTGTCCGCCCGGGGGTCCCAGCGCAGCATGGTCGTGCCGTGGCCCTGCTGCTCCAGTTGGTGGGCGATCCAGGCGGCCCAGGGCCGGGTGAAGCCGGCGTAGCTGATGGTGATGTGTTCGGTGGAGCCGGCGGTACCGGAGGAACCGGAGAAATGGGCCTGATCGACCATGCGACCGTCTCCCTGGGATGCGATGGTGCGCGCGCGGAGAGGCTGTCTCATCAGGCACGCCCTGGCTTTTTGGCACGATAGCCCAAGTGTCCCTCCATATGACGACAGTGCGTCAGGTCATCTCGGGCGCCCGTCAGTTGAGGGCGACCGTGGCGTCCAGGCGGGCCGCGATGTGGCGGATCAGGCGCTCCAGGTCGGCGCAGTAGACGGACGGGTTGCGGAAGCCGCCGGTGTCCGCGCGGTAGCGGTGGGCGTAGTTGCCGCCGCCGCACACCTCGACCAGGGCGCAGCCGCGGCACTGTGCCCCGAGGCCGTCGCGGCCGCTGCGGCGGGCGGCCATGCCGGGGTGCGCCAGGGCCTCGTCGAAGCTGTGGCGGAAGACGTCGAGGCCGGTGGCGGCGGCGCCCTCGTAGGTGGACTTGAGCGAGTCGACCTGCTCGATCGCGCCGTCGGTGTCCACGACCAGGGCGACGACCGGGGAGAGCCCGACCGCCTCGCTGGAGCTGGGGCGGCCCAGGAGCAGGCCGAGGATCTCGGTGAACACCCGCACCCGGGGGCCGGGGCCGCCGTCCCACCACAGGTCGAAGACGGTGCACAGCCAGTCGCCGTACGGGGTGCGGCCGGCCGGTCCGGCGGGGGCGGCCGGGGTGCCGTTCCCCGCGGTGGCCGGGGGCGGGCTGGACCAGTTGGCGTGCGGGAGGAGGAAGTCGACCATCGGGGGGCCGAGGGCGCGCAGCGACTCGTAGACCTCGGCGGGTCCGGCGGTGATGTCGATGGTGCAGAGGATGCCGGCGAACACCTCGGGGCGCGTGCGGAGCAGGCGTACGGCGCGGGAGACCGCGGGCCAGGAGGGCCGCCCGGCGTGGTCGACGCGGCGGCGGTTGAGGCCAGGGCTGCCGCCGTCGAGGCTGAGGCCGAGCCGGAACCCCGCGGCGCCGAGGGTGTCGAGGGTGTCCCGGGTGAGCAGCGTGCCATTGGTCTGCACCCCGAACTCCGCGGTGCAGCCGGCGGGCAGCGCGGCGCGGACGGCGGCGGCCTGGGCCAGCAGCGGTCCGGGGCCGGTGAGCAGCGGCTCGCCGCCGTGCAGATCGATCCGGACCTCGGGCAGCCGGTGGGTGCGGGCGTGTTCGGCGATGCGCAGGGCGGTCTGGCGCATGGTGGCGGCGGGGACCGCCGGCGGGCGGGCGCGCCAGCTGTGGTCGGGCCCGGCGTAGATGTAGCAGTAGGTGCAGGCGAGGTTGCAGCGGCTGTGGACCTTGAGCACGAACTGCCGGAAGGGCACGACAGCGGTCGGGCCGGTCTTCTCCCCCGCCACGGGTCGCCCCCTGCTCTCGTCTGCCTGCGTCGAGGTACGGGCTCGCCAACTGGCGCCCGCTGTCTGGTACATGGCTCCGCTCCCGGGCGAGGAACCAATTTCCCCGGGCAACTGGCCGGTTCCCGTGCACGTTTGCCCAAAAAACGTCCGTGCCCGGCCGTCAGTGCAGGACCTTCTCCGGGCCGTCCTCGTAGTAGGCGACGGCGTCCTCCGCCGCCGGCCAGTTGCGCAGCAGCAGCGCCGCCACCTCACGCAGCACCGCATGGTCCGTCCGTGCCGCCAGAACGCCCACGTCGACCCCGGCGAAATCCGGCAGCCGCTCGGCCGACGGCCCCGGCGGGGCGGCCACCGCCGGTTCGGTGCGGGGGGTAGTCGCCACGCTGCTCTCCTCTGGCCGGCTGGACGGGTGTGTTCCCGAACTGCCGTCCACAGAAACACGGTCCGGTGCGGACGGCAGACAGCCGGACGGGTGCTCGGGGCGGTCAGGCGGTGGATTCGAGGGCGCGCATACGGGCGCGGGTGCGCTGGGCCTCGGCGCCGGTGTCCTCGCCGGCCCGCTGCCACTGCTCCCAGCTCTCGCGGTAGGCGTGGAGTGCGGGCCGGGGGCCGGCGGTGACCTCCAGGACCTCGCCGCGGCGGTGGTGGGCGCGGGCGGCCAGGAGCGCGCTGTCGGACCGGCGGGCGGCCGCGGCGGCCCGCCGGTAGCAGGCGGCGGCCCGGTCGTGGCGCTCACGGGAGTCGAAACGGCGGTCCAGCAGCAGCTGGACGTCGCCCACCTCCAGCCAGGCCTCGGCGGCGACCGCGTCCGGTACGTCAGCGCCGCGGGCGGCCAGCTCCAGAATCCAGTCGGCCTCGTGCAGATCGGCGAGCGAGGGCCGGCGTTCGTGGCGCAGGCGCAGCGCGCGGCCGAACAGCAGCCGGTGGCTGCCCAGGTCGGGGTCGTGCGGCGCGACCCGGCCCAGCGCCTCGCGCAGGACGTGCACCGCCTCGTTGGCCAGCCGCCGGCCCGGCTCCTCGGCCGGCTCCAGCCGGGCCCGCAGCAGCAGCGCCGCACCACGCTCGGCGAGCAGCGCGCTGTGCTCGGGCGAGTCGGGGGTGGTCAGCCGGAGGGCGGCGGCCAGCGCCGCGATCGCGGCGTCGAGGGCGTCCAGGTCGCCGGTGCGGGTGTGGACGGCGCGCTGGGCGGCGGCCGTGTGGCGCAGGCTGTCCGCCTCCAGGGCCCGGTCGTCGAGGGCCTGGGCCAGTGCACGGGCCCGTTCGAGGGTGGGCAGTACGGACGGCAGGCCGGCGCCGCCGTTGAGCCGGCGGGCCGCCGCGAGGTCGAGCAGGGTCTCGCAGACCAGCCGGTCGGCCGTGCCGCCGCGACGGCGCAGCAGCACGGTGGCGGTGTCGAGGTCGTCGGCGGCGCGCACCGCGAGCGCCTCGGCGGGGTGGGACCCTCCGGTGTCCCCGCGGGCCGCCCGCCGGGCCTGGTCGAGCAGGACGCCGCCGCGCGCGGCGTACACCTCGCCCGGCACCTGCTCCCCGCTGGGCCACTGGTCGAGGAGGGTGGTGAGGGAGCGCTCCGCCTCGTCGAGGGGGTCGGGGGCGGCCGCTCCGTCGGTGTCCGGTACGGCCGGCAGGGCGGCCAGGCGGCGCAGGACCTCGGTGCGTAACACCATGCTCTCCAGTACGCGGGGGTCCAGCAGGCTCATCAGCCCGCAGGCGGTGTGCAGATGGCGGGCGGCGTCGGCGAGCGCGGCGCGCTCCTCGGCGAGGGTGCCGGCCGCCCGGCGTTCCCGGGCGCGGGCGTGGCCGACCCGGC
Source organism: Streptomyces sp. NPDC001219 (assembly GCF_053597915.1). Taxonomy (NCBI): domain Bacteria; kingdom Bacillati; phylum Actinomycetota; class Actinomycetes; order Kitasatosporales; family Streptomycetaceae; genus Streptomyces; species Streptomyces sp. NPDC001219. The sequence goes on from NZ_JBSFJF010000020.1 coordinate 43,636, forward strand.
CGAGCACGATCAGCGCCCGGGTGCGCTCGGCCTCCCGGCCCGCCGTGGCGCCCTCCCGGTCGTCGGCGGCCGCTTCGCCCGCGCTCGCCCGTTCCGCGGCGCGGGCGGCGCGCTCCGCCTCGTCCAGGGCGTCCGGCTGGCCCCAGGTCGCCCAGGCGTGCAGCAGCGCGCGGGCGAGGTCGGTGCCGGCCACCGGCAGGCGTGCGGTGGCGGCGCGCAGCAGCCGGACCGCCTCGATCAGATCGCGGCCCGCCCGGTCCTGTTCGTAGCGCTCCAGGAGGGCCGCGCCTTCCGCGGCGGGTCCGTCGGACGCGTACGGCCGCCGGGCGGGCGGGCGCAGCGCCGGTTCGAAGCGGCGCAGGACGCGCTCGGAGACCCGGGCGAAGGGCTCGGGGACGGCCCGCCGGCCGGTCTCGGGCTCCCGGCCGCTGCCGGAGAGCATGGCGACCGCGACGGCCGGGAAATTGCGGGCGCTGCGGCCGAAGGTGCGCTCGACGTAGAGCGAGCAGTGCTTGAGGACCAGGGCGGCCTCGCCCGCGCTGAGCCGGGCGAGGAGTTCGTCGCGCACCCCGGGCGCGAAGTCGTACCAGGGGCCGCTCACCCCGGACTGCTCCCCCGACGGCAGCCCGTCCGGCGGGAGTTGCGTGACCAGCCCGCTGAGCAGCACCTCCGCCAGCTCGGCCGGTCCGGTCTGGGGCAGCATCGCGCGCTGGACGAGCTGGATGACGGGCAGGGCGAGCGGGACGGCGGAGAGGTGGACGGCGAGCAGCCGGGCGGCCGGTGAGGCCTGCTGGTCGAACTCGCGGACCATACGGGCCGGGGCTGCGGGCCCGGTCGCGGGCGGCGGGCCGGCGGGAAGCCCGGCGCCGTGGTCGGCGCGGACGACGGAGGCCGCGCCGCGCAGCGAGAGACCGGCGTCGGCGGCGGCCAGCCGGGCCCAGGAGCCGAGGGCGGAGGGGGTGGCGGACAGGACCGGGACGGCGCGCTCGCGGGGTGGCTCGGACGCGGCGCCCGGCGGGCCCTGGGGACGGCGGCGGCGCCGGGCCGGCCGGAAGTCGAGGGCCTGGAAGGGGCCCTGGCGGCGGACGAGGGTGCCGGCGACGGCGGGCAGGAGGGTGCGCGCCCACATCCGCTGCGGCAGCGGCTGGACGACGGCGAGCGGGGCGTCGGCCGCCCAGCGGTAGAGCAGCCGCTGCATCCGGCCGTCCCGCCAGAGGGGGCCGGCACAGTCGCTGACGACGAGGGTGAGGTGATGGCCCGTCGGGTCGTGCAGCTGGTCGGCGGGGCGCAGCGGGCGGCCGGGTCCCGGGGCCGCCGCGACCCCGATGTCCTGGCCGTGCGGATGGAGGTAGTGCACCGTGACGTCGCGGAAGGCGCCGACCCGTTCGCAGACCTGGCGCAGGTCGTGCAGCATCTGCTCCCAGACGGCCATCGAGGACGAGCCGTCCATCAGGAGCCGCAGCGCGGCCGCCCGGCGGTGCACCCCGCGCAGCACCGGAATGATCATTTCGGCGTGGGCGGAGAGCTCGGCGGTGGCGGGCTCGTCGAGCTTTTGAGGGACCGGGGCGACCGGCGGGCGGTAGCGCTGGATGGGCCGCAGTGCGCGTTGCAGCGGCAGCAGTCCGGGGAACGCGGAGGCGATCGGGACCGCGACCTCGCCCAGGCGCTGCCGGTCCGGGTCGGGGAACCTCGTGGGGGTCTCCCCCAGGTCATGGGTGGGCAGCAGCTCCGCGACCCGGCGCCGGGTGCTTTCCTGGAGCGCGGAGGGCGCGGGGTCCCCGTCCGCCGGCCCGGCCGCGCCGCCGGGCGGTGCCGTCCCGTCCGCGCCCGCGGGTCCGGCGGATACGGCCGGTCCCACCCGGAAAGTGGCCGGATCTGTATGGTCCGGACGGTCGGTGCGGGCGGTTCCGGGGTCAGGGGCGCCCTCGGCCCGTGGTGCGCCCGGGGTGATCCACTGGGCGAGCCAGAGGGCGTCGGCCATCCCGCGGGCGTCGGCCGGCAGCCCCGCCGCGGTCAGCCGGGCGACGAGTTCGTCGAGGGGGCCCGGGCCGGGCTCCCCGGGGGGCACCGGTCTCACCTCGTCCGGTCAAGAGGCCGCATCAGCTCCGCTGTCAGACGCCGCCGCGTCTCCTCCTCGTCCTCGTCCGTCCAGCCCGCGCGCTGCGTCAGGTGGATGGCGTTGAAGAGCTGGTCGACGGCCCGGACATCGCCGGGCTCGCGGTCCAGGAAGCGGTCGATCACCGCTTCGTAGCGCTCGGCGGCGCCCTCGCCGAAGTGCGCCCGCACCATGGCGGCGAGGCGCTCCTTGTCGGGCACCGGGATGTGGAGGTGGATACAGCGGCGCAACAGCGGTGCCGGGAAGTCCCGTTCGCCGTTGCTGGTGAGGACGATGAAGGGGAAGGCGTGGCAGCGCACCCGGCCGTCGCGGACCGTGACCCGGGTGCCGTCGTCGCTGAGCACCTCCACCTCGGGGGCAGATCCGGCCAGCCGCTCCAGCTCCGGAATCCGGAACTCCCCTTCCTCCAGCACATTGAGGAGGTCGTTGGGCAGGTCGATGTCGCTCTTGTCCAGCTCGTCGACGAGCAGCACCCGGGGCCGGGCGGCCGGCAGCAGGGCCGTGCCCAGCGGGCCGAGGCGGATGTAGCGGCCGATGCCGCCGCCGGGTTCGTCGGTGGGGTCCGGACCGGCCGGCACCCCGTCCTCCCCGCCGGCCGGGGCGGCGCGGGCGATCTGGAGGTCCTGGAGGCGGCCGATGGCGTCGTAGTCGTAGAGACCGTCACGGAGCGTGCTGCGGCTGACGACCGGCCAGCCGAGCACCCGGCCGAGGCCGAGTTCGTAGGCGACCGAGTGGGCCAGGGTGCTCTTGCCGCTGCCCGGCGCGCCGGTCACCAGCAGCGGACGGCGCAGGTAGAGGGCGGCGTTGACCAGCTCGCGCTCGGTCTCGCCGGGGCGGTGGTGGCTGGCCTCCCGGTGCTGGACGCCGAGCCTGCGCTCGGAGGAGGGGTCGAGGGCGGCCGGCGGCGCCACGAGGGGCCCGCCGTCGAAATCGCGCCAGGGGGGTGGCGGCGGAAGTTGCTCAATTCCGTCGTGCGGTGCCCCCGCGCCACGGTAGATGAGCCAGTCGCTCACGTCGGAACTCCTCGTCGCCGGCCAGGCCTCGGTCAGGAGCGATGGTCATGGCGGAGCACCGGAGATGTCGGCATCCGCTCGCCCTCCCCCCGCGTCCGCCACCCGCCATCACGCGGTCGCGTCCTCACGAACAAGTCTTCCACGACGCTATGACAGTACCCACCCGGACGGAAGCACACGGGGCGGTTTCCGGTCTCCCACGTGGGCGCCACGAAAGCCCAAGTGCCAGGTACGGGGCGCGACTTGCCGCACGAGGGGCGGCCGCGGCCGGGGTGGGCACCGGGCGCGTGCGAGGCGTGCGGGGAGCGTGCGCGGCGGACGGCGCCTCAAGGGGCGGCGCCCCCGTGCCGCTCATCGCGGCGACATCTGGGGGCAGTCCGTGAAGAGCGGCGGAATCGGGTCCTCCGGGTCGTCGTAGAGGAGCACCAGATCGCGCGCCCAGTGGGTGCCCTCCTCCGCGGCCTCGGCGGCCTTGGCCCGCAGCTGCCGGACCAGTTCGGGGAGCCGGGCCACCCCGCCCGACCCCTGGAGCAGCTCCCGCACCCCGCGGTGGAACTCCTCGCAGCCGGCGTCGCAGTCCTGCTCCTCGCCGTGCCCGTGGGCCGGCCACAGCCCGGCCGGGAAACCGGTGTCCAGGGCGACGCCGACCGCGTCCCGGCCGAAGCCGTCCGCGACGGCGTGGCACAGCGCCGGCAGCGCGCCCTCACCGGCCGTCTCCAGCAGCCGCCAGATCGCCTCGGCGGAGCCGGACCGGGCGTCGGTGCCCGGCCGCGGCGGGAGGCGCAGGGCGTGCAGTTCGCGGGCGGCGGCCAGGCCCTGCCAGCGGCGCAGCCAGGCCGGGTCGACCTGTTCCCGGCGCCCCTGATCCCGCAGGATCACCGCGCGCCCGGGGCCCACCGGCCGCAGCCGGGCGGTGCGCCGGGGCGACGCCGCGACCTCCCACTGGCCGGCGGCGGTGTCCCAGCGGCCCTCGGGGACGGCGACCTCCAGGCGTACCCGGGCGCCCGGCCCGGCGTCGCCGTCGGCCCGCAGCAGCCGTCCGCCGAGCCGCCGCAGCACCTGCTCGCGCGCCTGCTCGAAGGGCACCCCGCCGGCCGTCTCCTGGACGTCCACCCGCAGCCACTGCCCCCGGCCGTAGCCCTCGCTGACCGACCAGTTGAACAGCTCCGGCCCGCCCTCGTCGTAGAAGAGCGGCTCGAACTCGACGAGCACGGAGCGCGGACGGCGCCGGACCGGCCCTATCCTCCGGCGGTCCTGCGGCTGCAGCACCACCGCCTTGGCCTGGACGAACTCCGTGAGGCGGGCGGCCTGTTCGCGCACCCCGGCGGCCTCGTCGCCCGGGACGTCGCGCACCTCGTCGGCGGTCAGCTGCGCCACGATCCGCAGATAGTGCACGAAGGCGCGCAGCTCCGTGTACGGGTCGCTGCCCTGGTAGAGCGCGCCGTGGCCGTCGCGCCAGGTACGCAGCAGCCAGGCTCCGGGCCGCTCGCCGCGCTCCAGCACCTCACCGACCGCGGCCTCCACGACCAGCGGATCGCGCGGTGCGGGCAGCCGGGCGAGCAGGTCCAGGGCCTGCAGCCGCTCCTGTACGCCCCACAGGCGGCCCCGGCCGGCCATGATCGCGTGCTGGGCGTCGAACCAGGTGGGCCCGGCCGTGCTGCCGAGGTCCTGGCCGGCCCAGTGCCAGCGGTCGTGCGCGCTCATCAGCGCGTGGTACGGGTCGGGCCCCAGACCCTCGGCGCCCTCGGCCAGGTGTTCCGGGCCCAGCCCGCGCAGCGCGGTGACCGGCACCGCCAGCCCGACGTGGTCCTGTTGGTGGCGGCCCTTGACGATGCCGACCACCTCGCCGCGGTCGCAGTCGAGCAGCGGGCCGCCGGAGGCGCCCGGTGTGACCCGGACGTCGCTGCCGAACTGGAGGCCCCGGGCGTCGCGGGCGCCGAAGCGGACCGCGATGAAGGGGTCGACGGGGGTGGTGAGGGGAGCGCGCGGACCGCCGGGGGCGCCGCGCCGGCCGCCCGGCCCGGAGCCGGTGCGTGCGTCCCGCGGGTCGCGGCCGTTATGCACGTCCCGTATGGGGGCCGCTCCCCGTGGGCCGGCGCCCCCGCCGCCGTCCTCCTCGGTGCCCGCGCCCGGCTGGTCGTGCCCGCGGAAGATGTACGCGTCCTCCAGGAGCGTCGCCGGCTGGTCGCTGAGCCAGGCGCAGGGGTGCTCGGTCACCGGGTCGAGCAGCCGGACCAGGGCGAGGTCGGCGCGGGCGGCGGCGGGCCCGGCGTCCGGACGGGGGCGGCTGAGGTCGTAGGCGAGCCGGGCGGGCAGCACCCCGCCGTCGTGGGTCACCCCGAACACCCCGTCCGGGCCGGTGTCCCGGCGCCGCCCGTCGCTCGCCGCGAGCACATGGGCGCAGGTCAGCACCCACCCCGGGGCGACCAGCACCCCGCTGCCCCACAGCCGGGCGGTGGCGCCGCCCGGGGCGGCGCGCAGGCCGACGGTGGTGCGTCCGGCGTGGTCGAGGAGCTGTGTGTAGCGGGCGCGGTCGTCCCGGCCGGCGGCCCGGCGCTCGGAGGTCGCCATCAGCGGCCCGAATCGTCCGGCCCCCGGGGGCCGGGCGGGGGCGTCCCGTGCGGCGCTTCGCCTCCTGGCGCCCGGTCCGCGCGCCAGGTGAGGGTGACGGAGAGGTTGGCCTTCGCCTCGCCGTCCGCGAGCAGGGCGACGGCCTTGCCCGGCTTGGCCGACAGCTCCACGCCGAAGGTCACACTGGTCTCGTGCGGCGCGACCCGCTCGGTGGCCTGCCGGACGCTGGCGGCGACCCCGCCGATCACCTCGCGGAGCCCCTCGACCCGGGCCCCGAGCGCGTCCCAGGCGCCGACGTCCTCGAATTCCGCGTCGGCGTCGTCCGTCCCGTCGGGCTCCGGGGTGTCGAGCCGGGAGACCCGGGCCCAGACCTCCGTGCCGTCGGGGAGTGCGATGCGCTGTGCGCGCTCGTGCATCACGGCCTCCTGCGCCCCGTGGGCGGCAATTTCCCAATTGCCGCAGGACCGTTGACAGGTGATCAGGCTAGCCGCCGGCCGTCTGTGGCGCGAGAGGTCCGTGAGCCTGCCTATCCTGGCCGGGAATGACCCATGACCCCTGGTGGAGAGCGCGTGTATTTCACTGACCGTGGCATCGAGGAGCTGGAGAACCGGCGCGGCGAGGAAGAGGTCACCCTCGCCTGGGTGGCCGACCAGCTGCGGACGTTCGTCGATCTCAATCCGGACTTCGAGGTACCGGTGGAGCGGCTGGCCACGTGGCTGGCCCGGCTGGACGACGAGGACGAGGACGAATAAGAGCCATCGAGGACCGGGCGGGACCGGGAGCGCGGCCCTCCCGTCGCCCGGCACCGGGTCGTGCGCGGACGGTCCGCCCCCCGTAAGGGCGGCGGACCGTCGTGACCGGTCCGGAGATCAGGCGCGGCCGAGCGCCTTGCGCAGGTCGCTCTTCACGTCGTACTCGGCGTTGAGAGCCGCCTGGCCGGCCCGCCGGTCGTGCTCGATGTACGCCTTCTTGTTGTGGTGCTCGGCGGCCTCGGTGCCGCCCGCGGCGCCGTCGAGGGCCCCGCGGATCTCGTCGCGGTGGCGCGCGTGCCGGCAGGCTCCCTTGGCGTTGACGATCTCCCCCTGGACCGCGTGGTTGTACTTCGCGGCCTTCTTGTAGCTGCGGCCGCGGTCCGCCGAGATGGCCTTGTCGTTGAGCGAGTAGGCCTTCGCGATCAGCCCGTGGCACGACGCGGCAGCGGAGGCCGGGGCGGCGGGAGCGGCGGGAGCCGCGTGGGCGGCGGTGACCGGCAGGCTCAGGGCGGCGCCGAGCACCAGCGTCGAGATCAGCCCCGTGGAGGTACGCACAGTTTCAACTCCCCTATGGCATACGCCATGACAACGGTGGTCACCGGCCAGGACACCGCTTTCCGGGTGCGCGGTTGCACCCCCGGCGGCGATGGCGGACCCCGCACAACCGGACGCTTGACTTCCACAATCCGCGATATATCGTGTTCTCAAGAGACGCGATATGTTGCGTTGCAGGGCTATCCAGGGGAGGCCAGGAATGTCAGCCCGGAGCGAGTGGTCGCAGCCGATGCAGGTGGCCGAGCCACGCACACTGGAGATCCCGGACCCCTTCGACGCCGTGAACGTGCGCGTGGTCGGCGGCACCGTCAACGTCGTCGGCACCTCGGAGGGCGGTCCGGCCCGGGTCGAGATCAGCGAGCTGCACGGCCCGCCGCTGACCGTCGGGTGCGAGGACGGCACCCTCTCGATCGCCTACGACGACCTCCCCTGGAAGGGCTTTCTGAAGTTCCTGGACCGCAAGGGGTGGAACCGCAGCGCGGTGATCTCGGTGACGGTGCCGGCCGGCACCCGTGTCGAGGTCGGCGTGGTGGGGGCCGGCGCGGTGATCTCCGGCATCTCGGGGCGTACGGACGTCCGCGGGGTCTCCGGTGACGCCACACTCGTCGGGCTGACCGGCAGGGTGCGCGCCGACACCGTCTCCGGCAACGTCGAGGTGCAGTCGGTCACCGGCGATCTGCGCTTCCACTCCGTCTCGGGGGATCTGACGGTCATCGACGGGGCGGGCGGGGCGGTGCGCGCGGACTCCGTCAGCGGCGACATGGTCCTCGACCTGGACCCCGGCCGGGCCGCGGACATCGCCCTGACCACGGTCTCCGGGGAGGTCGCCATCCGGCTGCCGGACCCGGCCGACGCCAGGGTGGAGGCCAACACCGCCAGCGGCACGGTCTCCAACGCCTTCGACGACCTGCGGGTCACCGGCCAGTGGGGCGCCAAGAAGATCACCGGTGCGCTCGGCGCGGGCACCGGCACCCTCAGGGTCACCACCGTCTCCGGCGGACTGGCCCTGCTGCGCCGCCCCTCCTACGGGGACGAGGGGCATCGGCCGGGCGGCCCCGGCGACGGCCCGGCCCCCGGCCCGCAGGGGAACTCCCCCACCGACCCGCCCGCCCGGAAGAAGGTGCTCTGAGCATGCCCCCCGTCTTCGCCCATGGCCGCCTCCGCCTCTACCTCCTCAAGCTGCTGGACGAGGCGCCGCGGCACGGCTACGAGATCATCCGCCTCCTGGAGGAACGCTTCCAGGGCCTCTACGCCCCCTCCGCCGGCACGGTCTACCCCCGGCTGGCCAAGCTGGAGGCCGAGGGCCTGGTGACCCACACGACCGAGGGCGGCCGCAAGGTCTACTCGCTCACCGACACCGGCCGCACCGAACTCGCGGACCGCGGCGGCGAGTTGGCCGATCTGGAGCTGGAGATCCGGGAGTCGGTCGCCGCGCTCGCCTCCGACATCCGGGAGGACGTGAGCGGTTCGGCGCGGGATCTGCGCCGCGAGATCCGGGAAGCCGCCCAGCAGGCCCGCAAGGACGCACGAGGCGACGGAACGGCCGGGCGGACCAGCGGGACCGCGGACGGCGCCGACGAGCGGCCGTTCCCGGGCGCCGGCTCCTTCGAGGGCGCGTTCCGCGACAAGGAGTCCTGGCAGCAGGCGAAGGAGGAGTTCCGGCGCGCCAAGGAGGAGTGGAAGGAGCAGGCCCGCCGGGCCAAGGAGGAGAGCCGGCGCGCCAGGCAGGACGCCCAGCGGGCCCGTAAGCAGGCCAGGGACGCCCAGGTCTTCGCACGCGAGGAGGTCCAGCGGGTCATCCGGAACGTCCAGGAACAGGCCCAGGGGGCGGTGCGCTCGGGCGACTGGTCGGGCGCGGTGCGCGAGGCGCTGTCCGAGGTGTCCCGCGAGGTCGGCCGCTTCACCGGCGGCCCGTCCGACGCCCGGCGCGAGACCGGTGAGCCGGGCGGGGCCGGGCGGGCCGGCGCGGACGACGGGACCGGGGTGACGGTCGAGCGCGTCGACCGGCCCGGGGACGGCGCCGGTGCGGACGCGGCGGCCGAAGCGCCGCCGGCCCCGGAGTGGGCGCGGGAACCGGCCGGTGACGACCCCGCCCGCGACTTCGACCGGCTGCTGGACCGCTTCCGCGACGACCTGCGGGACGCGGCACGCGATCACGGCGTCACCGCCGCCCAGCTCAGGGAGTCCCGCGACCGGCTGTCCACGGCCGCCGCCCACATCGGCGCGCTGCTGCGCCACCCGGAGCGGTACGCCGCGCGCACGGACGGGGACGACTGACGCCGCCGGGGCGGGGCCGGCGCGGGAGACCACCGCGGCGGGGCGGGTGCCTCAGGGCGCGCCCGCCCCGCCGCGGCCGTGCGCTCAGGCCCCGGCCGTGGGCTCCGGGGCCCCGACGCAGCTCCGCAGCGCACCGATGAGCCGGTCGGCCCGCGGGTCACCACCGGCCCCCATCCGGTTCGCGGTGTAGGCGAAGCCGACGCCGAACTCGTCGTCGCCGAAGGCGAACTGACCGCCCGCCCCGCTGTTGCCAAAGGAGCGCGTACCGAGCAGCCGACGGAACGGCGAGTCGACGAGGAAGCCGCTGCCCCAGCGGGCGCCGAGGTCCGGGAACCCCGACCACGACGGACCGCCCGACAGCTGCCGGACCGCGTCGGTCACGGTGTCGGCGCCGAGCAGCCGCGGCCCGCCGTCCACCCCGGTCGCGACCGCCGCGTACAGGGCCGCCAGCCCGCGGGCGCTCGACACCGCGCCCGCACCGGGGAACTCGGCGGTCAGCAGGTCCGGGGAGTTGTAGCCGTGCGGATCGTCGAGGCCGGGGAAGGGCAGGACGCCGTTCTTCGTCAGGGCCCGCATGGGCAGCAGGTCGGCGCTCGGCAGCGGGGAGCGCCCCGCGGCCTCGGCGAGCCGGGCCAGCCGCGGCACCTCCTCCCGCGGCATCCCGATCCAGGTCCGCAGCCCCAGTCCGTCGCCGACGGCCTCGCGGAAGTGGCCGCCGGGCGTCCGGCCGGTCAGCCGCCGGATCAGTTCGCCGATGATGAAGCCGAAGGCGTGCGCGTGGTACTCGTAGGCGGTGCCGGGCTCGTACAGCACCGGCTGCTCCTCCAGGGCGCGGATCACCGGCGTCCACCGGGTCAGCTCCCCGAAGCTCAGCCTCCGCTCGGCGAGCGGGATTCCGGCGGTGTGGGCGAGCACCATCCGGGCGGTGATCCGCTCCTTGCCCCCTTGGGCGAACTCCGGCCAGACGTCGGCCACCGGGGCGTCGAGATCCAGCTTCCCCTGCTGGGCGAGCAGATGGGCGCAGATGCTGACCGGGCCCTTGGCGAGGGACATCACGGGAAGGACGGTGTCCTCGTCCCACGCGCGCCCGGTCCGGTCGTCGGCGGTCCCGCCCCACAGGTCGACGACCTTGCGCCCGTCCGCGAACACCGCGACGGCGGCGCCGAGTTCCCGGCCCTCGGCGGCATTCCGCGCGAACGCGTCCGCGACGGCCCCGAATCCCTCGTCGGCCCATCCCTGCTGTGACATCTGCGGCCCGCTTCCTCGCGTCGTGCGGCCCCGGCCCCCCGTGGGCCGCCGCCGGCCGGGTCACCGTACGTGTGCGGCCGCCCGTGTTCGACTCAATTTCCGCCGCACGAGGGGGTTTGGGCCACCCGGGGCCGCGGCGCCCGGAAGCGGAATCCCCCAACCGACCTTCTGTTACCCACAGTTGCCATCTGCGGTCCGGATTCACGCGGCGTAATCGGGGAAGTGACTACTTCGCACGGTTTTTCGTTCGGCACCGGGTACCGGGGAGCCCCACCGCCCGATTCCGCGGGCCGGCGGCCGTGGTCCGGACCACCGTCCGACTCTCCCGTCTGCGCACGCATCGTGAAGGCCATGAGGTAAAGCGATGTCGGAATACCTTTCGGTCGCCCGCCGGATGTGGCACCTGCTGGAGCCACTGCACGCCACGCTGTACTTCGCCCCCGAGGCCCGCCGGATCGCCGCCGGCCTCGGCCATGACGTCGCGTCCCGCTGGCCCAGCTATTTCGCCTGGCGTACGGCTCCGCTGGGCGCCGCCGGACCCGAGCTGGTCGCCGCGACGTACTACACCTTCAGCCCGCGGATGGTCGCCCGTTACGTCCCGCGGATCTGGAGCGTCGCCGCACCGTCCGTGGTGCTGGAGGCCCGGCTGCTGGCGATGGACCGTGCGCTGACCGCCCTCGTCGACGGCCGGCTGACCACCGCGCAGCTCATGGAGGCGGCACGGCTCGCCCGGCAGGCCGCCGAGAACGCCGGTCCCGCCGCCCGTCCGCTGGCCGCCGCCAACCGCGATCTGCCCTGGCCGGACGCCCCGCACCTGGTGCTCTGGCAGGCCGCGACGGTGCTCCGCGAACACCGTGGGGACGGCCATCTGGCGGCCCTGCTGACCTGCGAACTCGACCCGTGTGAGGCCCTGGTGTCGTGTGTCGTCACGGGTGCCGCGCCGGCCGCCGACTTCGTGGGACGCGGCTGGAGCGCACAGGAGTGGAGCGACGCCCGGCACCGTCTCGCCGCCCGTGGCTGGATCGCCCCGGACGGCACCGCGACCGACCGCGCCCGCACGGAACGCGAGGCGATCGAGCGGACGACCGACCGGCTGGCGGCCGGGCCGTGGCGGGCACTGGGCCACTCCCGCGCCGAACGGCTGGCGCATCTGCTCCACCCGGTGCTCGGCGCCGTCTCCGAGGCCGGATACCTCCCCCGGCGCAGCACCCCGGGCCTCGGGAGGGTGCGGGCCGGTCAGCCGTAGGGGCGGTCCGGCCGGGCGCTGCCAGGAGGCCCGTCCCACCGGGCGGTCACGAGGCGGCCCCGTGGACCCCTGAAGCCGCCCCGCCCGGCTCAACTCGCGCGCCGGCCCCCCGCCTCGCCCAGCGACCGCACCACCGCGTCGTGCGTCACCCCGATATCGGCGAGCACCGCCGCGGCCGGTCCGGAGCCGGTGGTCAGCGCGAGCAGCAGATGCTCGTCGCCGAGGTGGCGCTCACCGCGGCCGACCCCGATGCGCAGCGCGCGCTCCAGTACGGCCTTCGCCTCCGGGGTGAAGGGCCGGCGCACCCGTTTCCGGCGCCCGGCCGTCCCGTCGGAGGCCAGCGCGCCCACCCCGTGGGTCTGCTCCACCCGCGCCACGACCGCGTCGATGTCGATCCCCAGCCCGGCCAGCGCCGCCGCGTCCGCCGCGGTCACCCCGCCCCGGCGGCGTACCTCCGCCAGGGCCTGCGCCACCGACTCCCGCCGTTCGTGGACCCCGAGTGCGGCGAGCACCCCGGCGGCCGGTGACTGCTTACGCTCCAGCAGTGCGAGCAGCAGCTCCGGTTCGCCGATCGTCCCGTTGCCCGTACGGTCCGCCTGCTCCGCCGCGCCGCGCACCACCGCGCGTGCCTCGGCCGTGAACTTCTCGAACATCAGCGCCTCCCGTGCTTCTTGTGCACTGCCTGCCTGCTGACACCCAGCTCCGCCGCGATCTCCTGCCACGACCAGCCCTTCGCGCGGGCGCTGCGCACCTGCACGGCTTCGAGCTGCTCCAGGAGCCGGCGGAGCGCGGCCACGGCGCGGAGCCCCACCCGGGGGTCCCGGTCACCGGCCCGCTCGGCGAGATCCGTTGCTTCGGTCATGGATGTCAATGTACGTTGACACCCGTTGGACGTCAACCATCATTGACAGGTGTGGCGCGAATCGCCCGGGGGTGGGCACACTTGAGGAGTCCGTGGGCCGGGAGGTTCAGCCCGGGGGGCGGGCGGCCGCGGACAGGGTGATCAGCGCCGCGGTGCCGTCCGTCCGCACCTCGGCGGGCGCCGCCCGCGGCCCCGCCAGCAGCACCGCGTCGAAACGGGCCAGCGGCACCGCTGGCCCGCCGGGCGTCCGGACCAGGGTCTCCCCCTCGACGGCCACGACGAGCACGGCCTCCGGGCCGTCGGCGCGAGCGGCGCCACCGGCCGGCCGCCATACCGGCTCCACCGTCCGGCGGCCCCGCAGCATCTCCACCGTCGCGTCCGCCCGCCCCTCCCGCAGCATCACGTTGAGGTTGACGACCGGGCCGTCCAGCAGCCGGGAGCCGGTCTCCGCGCCGCCGGGGAAGGCGAACGGGCGGCCGCGGTCCGGGAGGAGCCGGGTGGCGCCGTCCACCGTCAGCTCCAGCCCGGCCCCGTCGACGACGGTGAGGACGCGCCGGACGCCGGGCAGCGGCGAGTACGGCCCGTCCCGGGTGACGTCCGCCAGGCTGACCCGCCAGACGAAGGTGTCCCAGCCGGCGCCCGGCGGGTGGACGGCGACCTCCCGGGTCACCCCGCCACCGTTGCTCCACGGCATGGCGGGACGCCCCTCCGCCCGCAGAATCCGCACGCTTCGCAGCCTTCCGATGAGGAGTGAGTGTCCGTCAGGCCGTCAGACGGTCAGCACGATCTTGCCGAACAGCTCACCCTCGGCCATCTTGCTGAAGCCCTCGCGCGCCCGGTCCAGCGGCAGCGTCGAGTCGATGACCGGCCGGATGCCCTTGGCCGCGCAGAAGCTGAGCAGCGAGGCCAGCTCCGTCTTGTCACCCATCGTGGAGCCGACGACCTTCAGCTCCAGGAAGAAGATCCGGTTGAGCTCCCCGCTCTTCGGGGTGAAGCCGCTGGTGGCGCCCGAGATGACCAGGGTGCCGCCGGGGCGCAGCGACTTGACGGAGTGCGACCAGGTGGCGGCGCCGACCGTCTCGATCACCGCGTCCACCCGGTGCGGCAGCCGCTCACCGCTCGCGAACACCGCCTCGGCGCCCAGCTCCAGGGCCCGCTTGCGCTTGGCCTCGTCCCGGCTGGTGGCGAAGACCCGCAGCCCGGCCGCGGCGCCCAGCACGATGGCGGCGGTCGCCACACCGCCGCCCGCGCCCTGCACCAGGACGCTGTCGCCGGGCCGTACGCCCCCGTTGGTGAACAGCATCCGGTACGCGGTCAGCCAGGCGGTCGGCAGGCAGGCGGCCTCCTCGAAGGACAGCTCCTTCGGCTTGGGCAGCACATTCCAGGAGGGGACGGTGACCTGCTCGGCGAAGGTGCCCTGGTAGCGCTCGGTGAGGATGGAGGGCTTCTCCTTGGGGCCGACGCCGTGGCCGGTCTGCCCGATGACGGAGTGCAGGACGACCTCGTTGCCGTCCTCGTCCACCCCGGCGGCATCGCAGCCGAGGATCATCGGCAGCGCCTCGTCGGTGATCCCCACCCCGCGCAGCGACCACAGGTCGTGGTGGTTGAGGGAGGCGGCCTTCACGTTGACGGTCGTCCAGCCGGGGCGTACGCCGGGGGCCGGGCGCTCCCCCAATTCGAGGCCGTTCAGCGGCTGGTCACGGTCGATGCGGGCGGCATAGGCAGCAAACATGAGCCCAACGTAGGCCGCTGCCGGGCGCTTCGGTACCGCGTACGGGTGTGACACGCACCGCGTCGGCCCGGCGGCGCACCGCGCTCACAACGGGCCGGGCCCGCACCTCTGGAGGTGCGGGCCCGGCCCGTCGGCGTGGAAACGCGGCGGCGCGGTCAGCGGCGCGCCACGCCCTCGGCGCGGGCGGCGGCCGCGACGGCTGCGGTCACGGCCGGCGCGACCCGCTCGTCGAACGGCGAGGGGATCACCCGGTCGGCGCTGAGTTCGTCGGCGACCACGGCGGCCAGCGCCTCGGCGGCGGCGAGCTTCATGCCCTCCGTGATCCGGCTGGCCCGCACCTGCATGGCACCGGCGAAGATGCCCGGGAAGGCCAGCACGTTGTTGATCTGGTTGGGGTAGTCGCTGCGCCCGGTGGCGACCACGGCCGCGTACTTGTGCGCGATGTCCGGGTGGATCTCCGGGGTCGGGTTGGCCATCGCGAAGATCAGCGAGTCCTTCGCCATCTTCGCCACCGCCTCCTCCGGCACCGTGCCGCCGGAGACACCGATGAAGACGTCGGCGCCGTCCAGCGCGTCCTCCAGGGAACCGGTCAGCCCGCCCTTGTTCGTGAAGCCGGCCACGTCACGCTTGACGTCGGTGAGGTCGGAGCGGTCGGTGGAGACGATGCCCTTGCGGTCGCACACCGCGACGTCTCCGATGCCCGCCTCGATGAGGATCTTGGCGATGGCGACACCGGCCGCACCGGCGCCCGAGATGACCGCCCGCAGCTGCCCCAGCGAACGGTCGGTGAGCTTGGCGGCGTTCCGCAGGGCGGCCAGCGTGACCACGGCGGTGCCGTGCTGGTCGTCGTGGAAGACCGGGATGTCCAGGGCCTCCTGGAGCCGGCGCTCGATCTCGAAGCACCGCGGCGCCGAGATGTCCTCCAGGTTGACGCCGCCGAAGGACGGGGCCAGGCGGACGACGGTCTCGATGATCTCGTCGGTGTCGGTGGTGCCGAGCGCGATCGGCACCGCGTCGACGCCGCCGAACTGCTTGAAGAGGATGGCCTTGCCCTCCATCACGGGGAGCGAGGCCTCCGGACCGATGTCGCCGAGGCCGAGCACCGCGGTGCCGTCCGTGACCACGGCGACGACCTGGGACTTCCAGGTGTAGTCGTGCACCAGCTCGGGCTGCTCGGCGATGGCGCTGCACACCTTGGCGACGCCCGGCGTGTAGGCGAGGGACAGGTCGTCCTTGTCCCGGACCGGCACGGTCGCCTGAATGGCCATCTTGCCGCCGCGATGCAGCGCGAACGCCGGATCGAAGGCATTGTCGGGCGCGCTGTTCGCGTCCGTACCGGTATTGCTGTCGCTGCGAGGATTGACGATCTCCGCTGCCACTTGTCTTACCCCTTTTATTCGTGAATCTGCTGAGGGTGGCCACTCCCTGGTTGAGGGGTGGGCGGGCACCGCGTCCGTGCCCTGCGCCACAGATGACTGCGGCGCGGGGGGAGGTACGGACGCCGGGCGCGCCGCACACGCGCCCTGAGCCCCGGATGAGGGGTGTAACGCACCTTTCTACCTGACGGGCGCGCGCCCCGACGAGTCAGATTCATTACCCTCGGGTTCAAGGCTCCGACAATAACGGCGAAATGCACAAAAAACTCAGAAGAGCCCTCCGCCTCCGTCCGGATTCCGAGATGCCCGGAGCCGGGCCGGGCCACCGGGTGCCCGCCGGACCGTCGCGGGACCTCCCCGGCGGCATCCGCCCGCCATCCCGGCGCCGCCGTCCGTTATCCGATTTTGACCTGAACGAGAGTCCGAATACCGGAGCGCGGATGGCAGGATTCCGTCACCGACCGAGGTCACGACGCTCGAAGGTGTGCCCCGGCCCTTTGTCGCGTCGGCTTCTCCATCCGCAGGAGGCTCAGCATGACCGCACGCACCACCCGTCGCACGGCCGCCGGCAGGTCTCGTACAGCCGCGGCCGCAGCGACCGCGGTCGCCGCCTCGCTGCTGCTGCTCAGCGCCTGCGGTGACCAGACGAACGAGGCCATCGCCAAGCGTGAGGCGAAGAAGAGCCGGAACGTCAACGCCCCGCTGTTCAAGAAGCTGCCCAAGGACGTCCAGGAGAAGGGCTTCCTCCAGGTCGGCTCGGACATCACGTACAAGCCGGTGGAGTTCCGCTCCAGCGGGAAGATCGAGGGCATCGACCCGGATCTCGCGGCGGCGATGAGCAAGGAGCTGGGCATCAAGCTCAACTTCAACAACGCCACCTTCGACACCCTCATGGGCGGCCTGAAGTCCAGGCGCTACGACATCGCGATGTCGGCGATGACGGACACCAAGGAGCGCCAGGAGGGCATCGACAGCAACACCGGCAAGAAGATCGGCAAGGGCGTCGACTTCATCGACTACCTCAACGTCGGCGTCTCGCTCTACACCCGCAAGGGCAAGACCAACGGCGTCGACGGCTGGGAAACGCTGTGCGGCAAGAAGATCGCGGTGCAGCGTGGCACGGTCTCGCACGACCTGGCCAAGGACAAGTCGAAGGCCTGTGAGTCCAACGACGCGGAGCCGATCTCGATCGAGGCGTTCGACAACGACTCCGAGGCCCAGACCCGGCTGCGTACCGGCGGCGTGGACGCCGTCTCCAGCGACTACCCGGTCGCGGCGTACGCGGTGAAGGTCTCCGGGGGCGGCAAGGACTTCCAGATGGTCGGCGGCGCGCCGCTGAAGGCGGCCCCGTACGGCATCGCGATCCCCAAGGGCCAGACCCAGCTGCGCGACGCGCTGAAGGCCGCCGTGGAAAGCGCGATCAAGAACGGCACGTACGCCAAGGTCCTGGACAAGTGGGACGTCAAGGACGCCGCGGTCAAGAAGGTGCAGATCAACAGCGGCTCCTGAGCCGTCGCACACCGCACCCTCCGCCCCGCGCACCTCCCGCCGAATGCTGAAAGGCAACACCCGTGTCAGTTGACGTCGACAAGTCGGCCCAGCCGCCGGCAGATGCTCCGCCGCCCCAGTCCCTCAAAGCCATCCCCGTACGCCATTACGGACGCTGGGTGGCGGCACTCGTCGTCATCGGGCTGATCGCCCTGCTCGGCAGGGCCTTCGCCACCGCGGACGTCAACTGGGACGCCATCCCCCAGTACATGTTCAACGCGGACATCCTCAAGGGTCTGCGCAACACCCTGCTGATCACCGTGCTCTCGATGATCATCGGCATCGTCGGCGGTGTGGTCCTGGCCGTGATGCGCCAGTCCAAGAACCCGGTCACCTCGACGGTCGCGTGGTTCTACGTCTGGTTCTTCCGCGGCACGCCGGTCTACGTCCAGCTGTTCCTCTGGTTCAACCTGGGCCTCGTCTTCCAGTACATCGACATCATGCCGATCTACAAGGACGAGTGGTCGGACTTCATGACCCCGTTCCTGTGCGCGCTGCTGGGCCTGGGGCTCAACGAGGCGGCGTACATGGCGGAGATCTGCCGGGCCGGCCTCAACGCCGTCGACGAGGGCCAGACCGAGGCGGCGCACGCGCTGGGCATGAGCCACGCCAAGACGCTGCGCCGGATCATCGTGCCGCAGGCGATGCGGGTGATCGTGCCGCCGACCGGCAACGAGGTCATCAACATGCTGAAGACCTCGTCCCTGGTGGCCGCCGTCCAGTACTACGACCTGCTGCAGGCCGCCCAGAACATCGGCCGGGACTCCGGTGTGGTGGTCGAGATGCTGATCCTCGCCGCCACCTGGTACCTGATCGCCACCACGGTGCTGAGCATCGGGCAGTACTACCTTGAGCGGTACTACGCCCGCGGTGCCAGCCGCCAGCTCCCGCCCACTCCGCTCCAGCGCGCCAAGGCGAAGCTGACCGGCGGCTTCAACCGCTCCGCCGGAGGTGCCGGATGACCAGCAAGATCACCACTGAGAAGTCCGCGGGCAGCAGCGGCGGCCCGATGGTCAAGGCCGAGGGCGTCCACAAGTCCTTCGGCGCGGCCCACATCCTCAAGGGCATCGACCTGGAGGTCGCGCCGCGGGAGGTCTTCTGCCTGATCGGCCCGTCCGGCTCCGGCAAGTCGACGTTCCTGCGCTGCATCAACCACCTGGAGAAGGTCAACGCCGGCCGGCTCTCGGTCGACGGCGAACTGGTCGGCTACCGCGAGCACAACGGCAAGCTCTACGAGCTGCGCGACAAGGAGGTCGCCGCGCGCCGCCGGGACATCGGCATGGTCTTCCAGCGCTTCAACCTCTTCCCGCACATGACCGCGATCGAGAACGTCATGGAGGCGCCGATCCAGGTCAAGGGCGAGTCCAAGGCCGCGGCGCGGGAGCGGGCGGTCAGGCTCCTGGACCGCGTCGGCCTCGCCGACAAGGCCAGGAACTACCCCTCGCAGCTCTCCGGCGGCCAGCAGCAGCGCGTCGCCATCGCCCGTGCGCTGGCGATGGAGCCGAAGCTGATGCTCTTCGACGAGCCGACCTCGGCGCTGGACCCGGAGCTGGTCGGTGACGTCCTGGACGTCATGAAGGACCTGGCCGCGGACGGCATGACGATGATCGTCGTGACCCATGAGATGGGCTTCGCCCGGGAGGTCGGCGACTCGCTGGTCTTCATGGACGACGGTGTGGTGGTCGAGTCCGGCCACCCGCGCGAGGTGCTCGGCAATCCGCAGCACGAGCGGACGAAGTCGTTCCTGTCGAAGGTGCTGTAGCGCGCCCGCCGCGGACGCGGTGGCGGTAAGGGGCGGTCCGGTGGGTGCGTACGACAGGCACCGCCGGGCCGCCCCTCACTGTAGGGCCGCCCTACTTCAGGCCCAGCACCAGGGCGTCGGTGGGCGAGGCCCATACCGGCCGGGCCTCAGCGAAGCCCGCCTCGCGCAGCACGGCGGCGTGCCACGCGGCCGACGGGGTGTCGCCGTCCGCGTGCTCGCCGTAGATCTCGAAGCGCTCGGCGGTCGGCCCTGCCAGCCGCGGGTCGGCGGCCGCCAGCTGCCACCACTCGGCCCAGTCCACGGCGCCCTTCGCCTTCGCCGCGTCCATCCGCGCATGCCGGAAGACCCGCTCGGCGGCGTTGATCCGCGGGGTGCCCTCCTCGGGCATCCGGTCGGCGTTCATGAAGACCCCGCCGTCCCGCACCAGCCCGCCGAGCTGCCCGTAGAGCCCGCGCAGGTCCTCGCTGTGCAGCCAGTGCAGCGCGGTGGCGGTGAGCACCGCGTCGTAGGAGTCGTGCGGCAGCTTCGCCGTCCACTGCGGGTCCTTGAGATCGGCCCGTACGAAGCGGACCCGGGACTCGCCTTCGAAGTACCCTTCCGCGATGGCCAGCAGCGCGGGATCGAGATCGACGCCCACACTCTCGGCCTCGGGGAACCGCGTGAGCAGCCGGTCGGAGATACTGCCCGTGCCGCATGCCAGATCCAGGACCCGGGGCGCCGGACCCACCAGCGCCTCGACCATGTCCAGCATCACCCGGAACCGCTCCTCACGGTCGGGGAGGTACCACTCCTGCTGGCGGTCCCAACTGTTCTGCCACGCTTGCCAATCGGCGCCGACGACGGTCTCGGTCATCGCTTCCTCTCCAGGCCGTAATACCCTCGTAGTGAGGACACCCCTTACTACAAGGTCGTACCCGCACCCTAGCCTCCGCCCGTAAGGACTACAAGTGGAACTGGCCTATTACTCGGACTATGCCGTGCGACTGGTCAACACCGAGCAGCCCGAACGCGGCACCGACACCCTGACCTCGGTCGACGTCGTACGGGAGCTCTTCGGTCCCGCCCAGCAGGCCGCCCGGCGCGCGACCGACAGCGACGTCACACGGCTGCGCACGGTCCGCTCCCGGCTGCGCGCCGTCTTCGAGGCCGCCGACACCGGCGACGAGGTGCTGGCCGTGGACCTGCTCAACGCCCTGATGATGGAGTTCCCGGTCAGCCCGCAGATCTCCGGCCACGAGTTCCGGAACGACAACGGCCGCCCCGACTGGCACATGCACATCGCCGACCACGCCGCCAACGCGACCGCCGGCTACACCGCGACCGCCTGTATGGGCCTGGCCTTCCACCTCACCGAGCTGGGCGTGGACCGGCTGGGCATCTGCGAGGCGCGGCCCTGCCGCAACGTCTACCTGGACACCTCGACCAACCGCTCCCGGCGCTACTGCTCCGACCGCTGCGCCACCCGCGCCAACGTCGCCGCCTACCGCGCCCGCAAGCGCCTGGAGAACGAGCGCGCGGCCCGTACCGGCCGGACCGCCGACACCGCCCAGGAGAGCACCCCGGTGACCGAGCGCTGAATCCCCCGCGGCGGCCGCACCCGCACCCAGGCGCGCGCGAGGACCAGCTCGTCCGGGACCACCCCGAACTCCCGGCTGTCGTTCTCGACGAACGGATTGTCCCCCTGGACCCACCAGCCGCCGTCGCGCCGCTGCACCGCCCGCTTGACGATCAGCAGGTCCTGCCGGAACGGATGCCGCAGCACGACCACGTCACCGGGCCGGACCGCCGCCCCGTACCGCACCACCAGCTGGTCGCCGGGCCGCAGCGTCGGCACCATCGACGGGTTGTACACCTCGGCCAGCCCGAAGGCACGAAGGAGCCCGCCCCGTTCCTGCCCGGCGTCCGCTTCCGCGCCCCGCTCCGGCTCGCGCTCGTGCACCCGCTCCGGCATCCCGTACCTCCCGGTCCAGCTCCGGTCCGACCCGTTCACGGGCCCATCCTCCACCAGTCCCGGCGTGACACCGGACTTTTGCCCTAAGACCCCCGGCCCGCCCGAGAAAAGCCTTCCCGCACCGAGTAATCTCGCACCTGAGAAGACGATCACGAGGAAGGACTGAACATGCTTTCGCGCCTGTTCGCCCCCAAGGTCAAGGTCAGCGCCCACTGCGACCTGCCCTGTGGTGTGTACGACCCCGCCCAGGCCCGCATCGAGGCCGAGTCGGTCAAGGCCGTCCAGGAGAAGTACCAGGCCAACGAGGACGCCGACTTCCGCACCCGCGCCGTCCAGATCAAGGAGCAGCGCGCCGAGCTGGCCAAGCACCACGTCTCGGTGCTGTGGAGCGACTACTTCAAGCCCCCGCACTTCGAGAAGTACCCGGAGCTGCACCAGCTGGTCAACGACACCCTCAAGGCCCTCAGCGCCGCCAAGGGTTCCAACGACCCGGCCACCGGCCAGAAGGCCCTGGACTACATCGCCCAGATCGACAAGATCTTCTGGGAGACCAAGAAGGGCTGACCCGGGCCCGGCGTCCCGTCCCGCGTACGCCGGGGCGTAGCGCCGCACCAGGTGTCCCGCACCCGTTCCACCCCCTCCGCCGATCGCGGAGGGCGGCGGGGCGGGTGCGGTCTTTGTGGGCGGGGTCAGGTCGGTGACGGGCCGCGGCGGCCGCGGTTGCGGTGGAGGCCGCCGGCCGCCATGCCCCGGACGGGCAGGTCCTGGGGCGGTGCGCCGGCGGGGGCCGCGGGCCCGGCCGCCTTGCCGTAGCGGTTCGCCAGCGGGGCGGAGGTGAGGCCGTGGGCGAGGACGCTGAGGAGGACGGTGCAGGCGATCACCGGGAGCACCGTCCGGGCACCGGCGGGGGTGAGTTCCTCGACCGCGAGCAGCCCGAAGATGATCGAGGCCAGTCCGCGGGGGCCGAACCAGCCGATGAAGCCCACCGTCTTCGCGTCCAGCCCGCTGCCGGCCAGACACAGCGCCACCGGCACCATACGGATCACGGTCAGGCTCAGCACGGCGTAGACCACGGCCTGCCAGGTGAGGTGGGCGAACACCTCCGGGAGCAGCACGGCGCCGAAGGCCAGCCAGACCAGCACGGACAGCAGCGCCCCCGTCTGCTCGACGTACAGCAGCACCCGCGGGGGCGCGCCGTGCGTCGTGCCGAACGCCAGACCGGCGACGAAGGCGGCGACGAAGCCGTTGCCGCCGATCGCCAGGGCGGAGGTGTAGCCGAGCAGGGAGAGGGCCAGCACGCCCGCGCCGGCGAAGTCCTCGGCCGCCCAGCCGTTGCGGAGCGCGGTGCGCAGCAGCCAGCCGGCGGCGAGGCCGACCGCGGCGCCGTACGCGGCGCCGACGGCCAGCTCCACCAGGGCGTGGCCGGTGGCGTCCGGCCCGGCGGTGTGTTCGGCGGCGGACACCCCGGCCAGCGCGAGCACCACCAGCGGGGTGGCGATGCCGTCGTTGAGGCCGCTCTCCACGTTGATCAGCCGGCGGATGCGCGCGGGCACCACGGGGTTGACCATCATCGTGGCGCCGAGTGCGGCGTCCGTCGGCGCGAGCGCGGCTCCGACGTAGAGCGCGGACCAGCCGGAGACACCGGGCAGAAGGGCGGCGGCGACCAGCGCGCCGAGGCCCACGCACAGCGGCAGGCCGATGCCCAGCAGCCGTACGTAGAGCCCGAGTTCCGGGCGCAGGGCGCGGAAGGAGAGCCGCGCGGCGTCGGTGAAGAGCACCCAGACCAGGGTGATCTCCGCGAGCGCCTTGACCGTCTCGTGCGGGAGGTGGAGGTCGAGGACCCCGGTGCCCTCGCCCAGCAGCAGGCCCAGCAGGACGAAGGCGGCCGGGGCGGTGAGTTCGAAGCGCTCCATCCGCCGCGAGCACAGGCACCACAGGAACACCAGGAGCAGAACCAGGGAAAGGGTGCCGTCCACAGGGTCTCCAGGCTTGGCCGCGCCGGCGCTCGGGCGTCCCACTCTCGGCCATCACCCCGCCGTCCGGCCGCTCCCGTCAGCCCGGACCCGCCCCTTTCACACGGTTGGCGGACGGGCGCCGCGGCACGGGCGCCGCGGGCCGGGTCCGCCGTCGCCCCCGTCGCCCGGCCTCAGGTCCCCACGGTCAGCGGGCCGTCGTGCCGTACCAGCCACGCCCGGTAGGCGTCGCTCGCCCAGGCGATCTCCATGTAGGAGGCGGTCAGATCGGCGAAGAGGTCGTCCGCGGAGGCGGCGGGGGTGTCGTCCTGACGGCAGGCCATGAACAGCCGGACGGCGAGCGGGTCGCCGTACAGGGGGCGGATCGCCATGCCGTGGCGGGAGCGGGCGGTCGGCTGGCAGGGGGTGACCACCTCACCGGCCGTGACGAGGTCCACGGTGGTGAGGTAGTCGCCGTGCACGACCCGGGGGTTGATTCCGGCCGCGGCCCAGATACGGCGCAGTCCGGCCCACTCGCCGTCCACGGTCGGGTCGACCATCCACTGGTCGTCGGCGAGGTCGGCGACCCGGATGACCTCCCGGGCGGCCGCGGGGTGGGTGTCCGACAGGGCGATGAACTGCGGTTCCCTGGCGATGAGTTCATACACGGCCAGGCCGTCGGGGACCCGCAGGGGCGCGCCCTCGACCTCGTGGACGAAGGCGGCGTCGAGCTGTCCCGTGGAGACCATGTGCAGCAGGGCGTTGGCGGACACATCGGTTCTTATCGTGGTGTCCGTTTCCGGCAGCCGGACCCGTAGCCGGCGCAGCCAGCCGGCGACGGCGGGGCTGTTGGTGCTGCCGATGTGCAGCCGGGCGCCCTGTTCGCGCTGCGAGGCCGAGGCAACCTCGTCAATAAGTGCCCGCATTTCGGCCACTATCGGCCGGGCCCGGCACAGCACCGAGTGCCCCAGGGGCGTGGGCCGGCTGCCGCTCGGCTCGCGGAAGAAGAGCTGGCCACCCAGGGCTTTCTCGATGCGGTGGAGCTGGGTGGTCAGGGAGGGCTGGGTCATGCCGAGCTGCCGGGCAGCCTTGCGTACGCTGCCGGTGTCGGCGATGGCGCACAATGCGCGAAGATGCCTTACCTCGAGCTCCACGTCCGGAGCATAACGACGTCGGCATCCGTCACACCAGACTCTCAAACCTGTCTGAACTCCGTTTTTCGCGCAGGGTATTGGCTGGTGCTATCGCCACCTAACATCTCTGCCTTCCGGGTGAACTCCGTCCAGACTCAACGGCACCAAGAAATCCGCAGGGCCCCGGTCGCCGCCCCACACGGCGACCGTACGGCCCTCCGGAAATTAAGGAGCCCCCACATGAGATCTCCCAAGACGGCGCTGTCGGCGGCGCTCGGTCTGGGCCTCGTCGCCGCGCTCGCCGCTGCGGCGCCGGTTTCGGCAGCTTCCCCCTCCCCCACCAACTCCTCCCACAGCACCGCCGCTTCGATCGCGGCGTACAACGGCTCGGCCGCCGAGAAGGCCGACACCAAGGCGTTCTTCGAGGCCGTGATCAAGTCGGCCAGGGCCAAGATGAAGGCGCACCCCGACGCGGCCTCGGTCACCGTCACCTACGACGCCGGCAAGGCCCCGAAGTTCGCGGAACAGATAGCGCAGAGCACCTCCATCTGGAACGGCGCCGTGCAGAACGTCAAGCTGCAGGAAGGCAGCGGCGGCGACTTCGAGTACCGCGAGGGCGACGACCCGCGCGGCTCGTACGCCAGCACCGACGGCCACGGCAAGGGCTTCGTCTTCCTGGACTACAAGCAGAACCAGGAGTACAACTCCACCCGCGTGACCGCGCATGAGACCGGCCATGTGCTCGGCCTGCCGGACCACTACGAGGGTCCGTGCAGCGAGCTGATGTCCGGCGGCGGCCCCGGCACCTCGTGCCAGAACGCCCAGCCGGACGCGAACGAGACCGCCAAGGTGGACCAGCTCTGGGCCAACGGCCTGGCGGGCATCCGCTTCGGCAAGACCTCCTGACGGACCCACCGTCCCGCTGAAGCACCGAAGTTCGGCGGAGGCCGGCGGACCGGCCGGGCTGACGGTGGCCGGTCCGCACGCCTGGGGCTGTCGAGTGCCGGAACCTGGCGGCCGGCGCTCGAACCCCACCAGCCCTCGCATCTCCTGCGCCGTCCCCGCGGTGGGGCTCCCCCCGGAGCCCCACCGCTTTCGTCTGTCCGGGCCGCCCCGCTCAGCCCCACAGCGCGTGGGCGATCGCCACTCCGGCGAACGCGGCCGCGAGCCCCGCGGCGACGCTCGCCACGGCGTTGGCGGCGGCACCGCCCCGCGCCCCGTCGGCGGCCAGCCGGAGCGTCTCGTACGAGAAGGTGGAGTAGGTCGTCAGCGCTCCGCACAGGCCGGTGCCGAGCAGCAGCTGGAGGTGCGGGCCGGCGGCGCCCGCGGCGGCCGCGCCGGTCAGCAGGCCCAGGATCAGCGAGCCGACGGCGTTGACGGTGAACGTCCCCCAGGGGAAGACCGTGTCGTGCCGGGACTGCACATAGCGGTCGGTGAGGAAGCGCAGCGGCGCCCCGACCACCGCACCGGCCACCACCAGCAGCCAGTTCATCCGCGGCCGTCCTGCTCGGGGGCGGTGTCCCCGGTGCGGGGGTAGGTGATCCGCTCGCACGGGTCGAGGGTGACCAGGCCGCCGCCCGCGAGGAGTTCGTCCAGCCGCGGGAGGAAGGAGCGGACCCGTTCCGCGGTGTCGACGACGACGATCGCGACCGGCAGCTCCTCGCTCAGCGACAGCAGCCGCTGGGTGTGGATGAGGGAGCCGGCGCCGAAGCCCTCGATGCCGCGGAAGACGCTGGCACCGGCCAGTCCGGCTTCCCGGGCACGGTGCACGACCTCCGCGTAGAGCGGCTTGTGGTGCCAGGTGTCCTGTTCGCCGACGAGGACCGTGAGCCGGAGCGCCGGAGCGCCGCCGGGGTGTGCCGTGCCGTCCGTCATGCCGTCCGCCGCCTCAGTTGGAGAAGTGCGCGAGTGCCGGTCACCCCGCCCCATACGGCCGCGAGCGCGGCGCACAGGGTGCCCGCGAGACAGGCCAGGGCCTCGGCCGGGTGCCCGGCGTCGATCAGCCGCTGGATGTCCACGGCGTAGGTGGAGAAGGTGGTGAAGCCGCCGAGGATGCCGGTGCCGAGGAAGGGCCGCACCAGCCGGTGGGCCGTCCCGACCTCGGTGATCAGCACCATCAGCACGCCCATCAGCGCGCAGCCGACGACGTTGACGCCCAGGGTCGTCCAGGGGAAGGCGCCGTTGCCGGTGGGCCAGAGGAGGGCGGCGCCGTAACGCGCCGTGGCGCCGACGGCACCGCCCACGGCCACCACGCCGATCACCGGCCACTGCCCCTGCCAGGGGGCCGCCCGGCGACGTCGCTCGTTCATGGGTCTCCCGAGATCATCAGCGGTCTCAGGCTACCGCCGTCCGGGCGCGGGTGCCCTGGCAGGCGGCGGGGCGGGGCCCGCGGCGGGGCCGCCCGCCGCAGCATCTCGTCCTCCTCGGTGGCGTCCGTACGGGCCACGACGAGCAGGTCGGTACGGCTGGCGAGCACCAGGTCGAGCTTCTCCAGGTACTCCTCCAGCGGCAGCACCAGCTTGCCGTCCGCGTGCCCGCACCGGCGCGGCCGCCGCTGGTCCTCTCCGTACCGCAATGTGCTGCTCCTGTCAGAACCGGCGGGACCGCGGTCCGGCGTCCGGCGCGTACCGGGGGCTCGCCGGACGCCCGGCGCCGCGACCACCCGTTCACCGGAGGAACGGGTCAGGGGCATGCTTATCGGGCACTTCACCGAAATCCCCTCAACACGCCATGCGTGAGCGGGGATTTCTCGACAGGGGCGAGGCGGACGGGGCGGTGCGGACGCTCCCTAGGGGCTTCCCCCTAGAGCCAGCCGTTCCGCTTGAAGCCGCGGTGGATCACCCAGCAGAGGCTCAGTATCACGGCCATCACGAGTGGATAGCCGAAGGTCCAGTGCTTCTCCGGCATGTGGTCGAAGTTCATGCCGTACACACCGCAGATCATGGTCGGCACGGCCAGGATCGCGACCCAGGCACTGATCCGGCGCATGTCCTCGTTCTGGGCGACGGTGACCTGGGCGAGATGGGCCTGGAGTATCGAGTTGAGCAGTTCGTCGAAGGCGGTGATCTGCTCGGTGACCCGGTCCAGGTGGTCGGCGACATCCCGGAAGTAGGTCTTGATCCGGGCGTCGACCTCGGACATCGGGCGGGTCGCCAGCTCCTGCATCGGCCGGTCCAAGGGGGCCACGGCCCGCTTGAGTTCCAGCAGCTCGCGCTTGAGCTGGTAGATCCGGCCGGCCCCGCCGCTGCCGCGGACGGAGAAGACCTCGCTCTCGACGTCGTCGATGTCGTCCTGGACGGCCGCCGTGACATCGAGGTAGTCGTCCACGACGAGGTCGGCGACGGCGTGCAGCACGGCGGACGGGCCGAGCGCCAACTGCTCGGGCTCGCACTCCAGTTGCTCGCGCAGCGGCCCCAGCGAGCCGTGACCGCCGTGCCGCACCGTGATCACGAAGTCGGTGCCGGTGAAGACCATGATCTCGCCGGTCTCCACGACCTCGCTGGTGTCGGTGAGCCGGTCGTGATCGACGTAGCAGACGGTCTTGAAGACGGTGAACAGCGAGTCGTCGTAGTGCTCCAGCTTCGGCCGCTGATGGGCGAGCACCGCGTCCTCGACGGCGAGCGGATGCAGCCCGAACAGCTCCACGATTCCGGCGAATTCCTTCTCGGACGGCTCATGCAGCCCGATCCAGACAAATCCCCTGCCGGTCCTGCGGACCCGGCGGATCGCCACATCAGCCGGGTGGTCGCCCTTCTGCCGTACGCCGTCCACGTACACCGCGCAGTTCACCACGGCGGTACCGAGCGGCGATCGCGCCGGGTGGCTGAGGTCGACTCCCCGGCTGCGCGGCTGCGGCAGCCGGACGGCCTTGCGGAGGTTGCTGATCATCGACACCGGGCCAGTATGGCCCGCGGGGGCCGGTGAACGGTACGGCGAAGCGGCCGTTTTCACACAGCGCGGCGGCGGGGGGACCCTGGGTCGCACAGAGGGCGGCGAAGGGGAAGAAAGCGGGCGCCGCTCCGTGACCGCACCCCGGGGAATACCCTAGGGGGGTATATGGTTCTCCCGGGAGACGGAGACTCGCAGCAGACCGAGGAGCAGGCATGACCACCGCGATCGGAGCGCACGGCGTCGAGTTGGAGATCGGCGGGATGACCTGCGCCTCGTGCGCCGCCCGCGTCGAGAAGAAGCTCAACCGTATGGACGGCGTCACCGCCACCGTCAACTACGCCACCGAGAAGGCGCAGGTGACGGTCGCGGAGGGCAGCGGCGTCGCGACCGCGGATCTGATCGCCACCGTGGAGCGGACCGGCTACACCGCGACGGTCCCCGCGCCGCCGGCCGCCGAGCCCTCCGACGGCGGCGGGGACGCGGCGGACGGCCGGGACGACGAGGCGTCGACCGCGCTGCGGCAGCGGCTGCTGGTCTCCCTCGTCCTCACCGTCCCGGTGGTGCTGATGGCGATGGTGCCGGCCCTGCAGTTCACCAACTGGCAGTGGCTCTCGCTGACCCTGGCCGCCCCGGTGGTCGCGTACGGCGCCTGGCCCTTCCACCGGGCCGCCTGGACGAACCTGCGGCACGGCGCCGCCACGATGGACACCCTCATCTCGATGGGCACCCTCGCGGCGCTGGGCTGGTCCGTGTGGGCGCTGTTCTTCGGCACCGCGGGCATGCCGGGGATGACCCACCCCTTCGAGCTGACCTTCACCCGCACCGACGGCAGCGGCGCCATCTATCTGGAGGCCGCCGCGGGCGTCACCACCTTCATCCTGGCCGGCCGCTCCTTCGAGGCGCGCGCCAAGCGCAAGGCGGGCGCCGCGCTGCGGGCGCTGCTGGAACTGGGCGCCAAGGACGTCGCCGTACTGCGGGACGGCCGTGAGGTGCGCCTCCCGGTGGACGCGCTGCAGACCGGGGACCGCTTCGTGGTGCGGCCCGGAGAGAAGATCGCCACCGACGGGACGGTGGTCGAGGGGGCCTCCGCCGTGGACGCCTCGATGCTCACCGGTGAGTCCGTCCCGGTCGAGGTCTCCCCCGGCGACACCGTCACCGGCGCCACCGTCAACGCGGGCGGCCGGCTGGTCGTCGAGGCCACCCGGGTCGGCGCGGACACCCAGCTCGCCCGGATGGCGCGGCTGGTCGAGGACGCCCAGAACGGGAAGGCCGCGGCGCAGCGGCTGGCCGACCGGATCTCCGCCGTCTTCGTCCCGCTGGTGATCGCGCTCGCCCTGGGCACCCTCGGCTACTGGCTCGGCACCGGCCACGGCGCGGTGGCCGCCTTCACCGCGGCCGTCGCCGTCCTGATCATCGCCTGCCCGTGCGCCCTGGGGCTGGCCACCCCGACCGCGCTGATGGTCGGGACCGGGCGCGGCGCCCAGCTCGGCATCCTGCTCAAGGGGCCGGAGGTGCTGGAGTCGACCCGGCGGGTGGACACCGTCGTCCTGGACAAGACCGGCACGGTCACCACCGGAGTGATGACGCTGACCGAGGTCCACCTCGCGGAGGGGGTGACGGAGCCGGCGGCGCTGCGGCTGGCCGGCGCGCTGGAACACGCCTCCGAGCACCCCATCGCCCGCGCCGTCGCCACCGGCGCCGAGTCCCGTGGCGTCTCCCTGCCCGGCGCGCGGGACTTCACCAGCGTCCCGGGTCTGGGCGTCCGGGGCGTGGTCGAGGGCCATGACGTCCTGGTGGGCCGCGAGCAGCTGCTGCGGCAGGCGGGCCAGTCCCTGCCGCCCGGGCTGGCGGCGGCCAAGGAGGCGGCCGAGGCGGCGGGCCGTACCGCGGTCACCGTCGGCTGGGACGGCGCGGCGCGCGCGGTGCTGGTGGTGTCCGACGCGGTGAAGCCCACCAGCGCCGAGGCCGTGCGCCGGCTGCGCGCCCTGGGCCTGACCCCGGTCCTGCTGACCGGCGACCACCAGGCCGTCGCCGAGGCGGTGGCCGCCGAGGTCGGGATCGACGAGGTGATCGCCGGGGTGCTCCCCGAGGACAAGGTCGCGGTCGTCGCCCGGCTCCAGTCCGAGGGCCGCTCGGTCGCCATGGTCGGTGACGGCGTCAACGACGCGGCCGCGCTGGCCCGCGCCGACCTGGGGCTGGCGATGGGCACCGGCACCGACGCCGCCATCGAGGCCGGGGACCTCACCCTCGTCCGCGGCGATCTGCGCGCCGCGGCGGACGCCATCCGCCTGGCGCGGGCGACGCTCGGCACCATCCGGACCAACCTGTTCTGGGCCTTCGGCTACAACGTCGCGGCGCTGCCGCTGGCCGCCGCCGGACTGCTCAACCCGATGATCGCCGGGGCCGCGATGGCCTTCTCCTCGGTCTTCGTCGTCGGCAACAGCCTGCGGCTGCGGCGCTTCCGGGCGTTGCCGTAAGGGAGCGCCGGGGTGGTGCCGTAGGGCAGCGTCGGGGTGATGCCGTAGGGGAGCGCCGGGGTGATGCCGTAAGGGTGCCGGGCGTCGCCGTCAGGGGCGCCGGGGCGGTGCCCGTAACGGGGAGTGTCCGGGCGCCGTCTCAGAGGCGGCGCCCGGATGTCCGTCCGGCGACGGGACACGCCCGCCGGGCCCGGAACCCGCCGGTTCTGACAACTGTCTCCAGTTCTGGCCACGGAACATTGGCAGTTCACGCAGCCGCCCTCCGGCACCGGCGGGTGAGACTGGTGGACATACCGACCACCCACGTACAGGGGAACTCATGACCGGGTCACGCGTCCTGGCCCTCGGCCATTACCAGCCCTCCGGCGTGCTCACCAACGACGACCTCGCCAGGATCGTCGACACCGACGACGCCTGGATTCGCAGCCGGGTCGGCATCCGTACCCGCCATGTCGCCGCTCCGGACGAGACCGTGGACGCGATGGCGGCGGCCGCCGCGGCCAAGGCCCTGGCCGCCAGTGGCCTGGCCCCGCAGGACATCGACCTGGTGCTGGTCGCCACCTGCACCGCCCAGGACCGCAGCCCGAACGCCGCGGCCCGGGTCGCCGCCCGGCTCGGCCTGCACGCGCCCGCCACCATGGACATCAACGTGGTCTGCTCCGGCTTCACCCATGCGCTGGCCACCGCCGACCACGCCATCCGCGCCGGTTCCGCGACCCACGCCCTGGTCATCGGGGCGGAGAAGTTCACCGACGTCGTCGACTGGACGGACCGCACGACCTGTGTGCTGGTCGGCGACGGGGCGGGCGCCGCGGTCGTCGGGGCCGCGCCGGAGCCGGGCATCGGCCCGGTGCTGTGGGGTTCGGTGCCGGAGATGGGCGCCGCGGTGCGCATCGAGGGCGAGCCGGCCCGGTTCGCCCAGGAGGGCCAGACCGTCTACCGCTGGGCCACGACGCAGCTGCCGGCCATCGCCCGTGCGGTGTGCGAACGCTCCGGGATCACCCCCGCCGATCTCGCCGGTGTGGTGCTGCACCAGGCCAACCTGCGGATCATCGAGCCGGTCGCGGAGCGCATCGGCGCGGTCAACGCGGTGGTCGCCAAGGACGTGGTCGACTCCGGCAACACCTCCGCGGCCTCCGTCCCGCTCGCGCTGTCCAAGCTGGTCGAGCGGCGCGAGATCGCCTCCGGCGCCCCGGTGCTGCTGTTCGCCTTCGGCGGCAACCTCTCGTACGCGGGACAGGTCATCCAGTGCCCGTGAGGCGGGCCCGGCCGTGACACGGGCCCGGCGCGCGTCCGATTCGTTCAAGACGCGGCCCGGCGGGCTGCCTACGCTCGCCGTATGAGCACTTCACCGTCCCCCGCCACCCCGTCCGCCCCGCGGTTCGCGGCCCTCGGCATGGTCGTCGCCGACATGCCCGCCGCGCTCGCCTTCTACCGCCGCCTCGGCCTGGACATCCCCGCCGAAGCCGACACCGCCCCGCACGCCGAGGCGCCGCTCCCCGGTGGGCTGCGGCTGATGTGGGACACCCACGAGACCGCACGGGCCATCGACCCGGACTGGACCCCGCCCGAGGGCGGCACCCCCACCGGGCTGGCCTTCGAGTGCGCCGGTCCCGCCGGCGTCGACAAGCTCTACGCGGAACTCACCGGCGCCGGCTACACGGGCGAGAAGCCACCGTGGGACGCCTTCTGGGGGCAGCGCTACGCCGTCGTCCAGGACCCGGACGGCCATGGGGTGGACCTGTTCGCCCCGCTGCCCCAGGGGTGACGGCCGGGGGCACACCGTCTAGCCGATGTCGCCGGGGTGCTCGCGCAGGTACAGCGCGCCGCAGCTGTGGCAGAAGGGCTCGCCCTGGGCCGTGCCCCAGACCTCGGCCGACTGGGTGGCGGCCGCCGGGGGAAGCTCCCGTCCGCACATCGCCGTGGTGCCTGCCAGCCGCACCATGTGCCAGATCTTCACCGGCGTGTCCGCGTGCGGCAGAACGCCTTCCTCGTACTCAGCGCGCATCTCGTGCTCCATGGCGGTGCACCTCCTACGCCCACGATGCGCCAGCGGTACGGAGCCCACAACGGCAGCCGGGGCGGGGCTGCGGGCCCCACGTCCCCGGTCAGAACACCGACCACCCGGTCAGCGTCGTACTGCATCCCCCCGGGGGACAACCCCCGAACCCCCGGCCGGAAACCCCACTCCCCCCGGCTCAGAACACCGACCACCCGGTCAACGTCGTGAAGTGGTCCAGGGCCGCGGCGCCCGCCACGGAGTTGCCGCGGGCGTCGAGTCCGGGGCTCCAGACGCACAGCGTGCAGCGGCCGGGGATGACGGCGATGATGCCGCCGCCGACGCCGCTCTTGGCGGGCAGTCCGACGCGGTAGGCGAACTCCCCGGCCGCGTCATACGTCCCGCAGGTCAGCATCACCGCGTTGATCCGCTTGGCCTCGCGGGCCTCCAGCAGCCGGCTGCCGTCGGCGCGCAGCCCGTGGCGGGCGAGGAAACCGCCGGCCACGGCCAGGTCCCGGCAGCTCATCTCGATCGAGCACTGCCAGAAGTAGTGCTCGATGACACTGGGGACGGGGTTCTCCAGGTTGCCGAAGGACGCCATGAAGTGCGCCAGCGCGGCGTTGCGGTCGCCGTGCTCGGCCTCCGAGTCGGCCACCGCCTGGTCGAAGGCGAGGTCGGGGTTGCCGCTCTCCTCCCGCAGGAAGTGCAGCATCGAGGTGCTGGCGTCGCCGGTGAGGGTCTGCAGCCGGTCGGTGACCACCAGCGCGCCGGCGTTGATGAACGGGTTGCGCGGGATGCCGTTCTCCGCCTCCAGCTGGACCAGCGAGTTGAACGGCGTACCGGACGGCTCACGGCCCACCCGCCGCCAGATGCCGTCGTCGGCGCTGCCGTGGCTCTGCGCCATCACCAGCGCCAGCGAGAAGGTCTTGGAGATGGACTGGACGGAGAACGGGACCTCCCAGTCGCCGACCCCGTAGACGTCGCCGTGGATGTCGGCCACGGCGATCCCGAAACGGTCAGCGGACACCTGCTCCAGCGCCGGTATGTAGTCGGCGACCCGCCCCTGTCGCACATACGGCCGGGCATGGGCCGCTACCTCCTCGAGAACGGCCTGGTAGTCCATGACGGACACGCTAACCCGGGGCGAGCAGCACCCCCATCGGGGCCCCCGCCAGCGACTTCACCTCACGTGCGAGATGCGCCTGGTCCGCGTACCCGGCCCGCGCGGCGACCTGTGCGTAGGGCATTCCGGAGCGCGCCAGGTCGAGCGCGCGCACCAGGCGGAGCACCCGCGTCAGGGTCTTGGGTCCGTAGCCGAACGCGTCCATGCTGAGCCGGTGCAGCTGGCGTTCGCTGAGCGCGGTGGCGCGGGCAACCTCGGCGACGGGGTGGCCGCGGGCCAGCGCCGCGGCCACGGCGGCGGTCCGGCCGTCCTCCCCGGTGCCCTCCCGGAGGCGGCCCGCTGCGGTCTCCTCCAGCAGGCGGGCGACACCGGCCACGCCGCCCGGCGCCGCGGCGGCAGCCAGCCGCTCGGTCAGCTCCCGCACCCGGCCGGCGGGCCACAGGTCCGCCAACGGCACCCGCCGGTCGCGCAGTTCCCGGGCCGGCACACCGAGGACGGCGGGGCCCTGGCCGGGCGCGAAGCGCAGCCCGACGAGGGTGATACCCGTCGACAGGCCGTCCACGGGCTGTGGCCCGGTGTCCGGGCCCGCCACCAGCAGCCGGCCCCCGCTCCAGATCAGGTCCGTGCACCCGTCGGGCAGCACCGGCCGGGCCGGGAGCCGCAGGGTGCGGGCCCACAGCACCGCGCCGGCCACCCGGGAGGCCCGCTCCCGGTAGCCGCCGGATACGCCGGGTGGCCCCTTCATGTCGCGCGATTCGCCCACATGCCCCAGCCTGGCACGGGAACCCCACGGCCGTCCGCGCCGTTGATCCCTTACGACACGGACCCCACGGAGGTGGCACATGTCAGGGTTTCTCGACCGCGCCAAGGAGCAGGCACGGCAGGGGCTTGCACAGGGCAAGCAGAAGGTCGACGAGGTGCAGCAGAACCGCGCCGGCAGCGAGCTGCTGAGAAAGCTGGGCGCCGCGTACTTCGCCGAGCGGCGGGGCAGCGGTTCACCCGAGGCGACCCAGGACGCCCTCAACGCCCTGGAGGCGCACGTCAACGCCCACGGGGACGCGTTCCTGCACGGCTAGACGGGCCCGTCGTCCGACACCCCGCCGGGCGGCCGAAACGGCTCGCACACTCCCCGAACGAATGGTCCGCTTCGTGCCGTTCGGTTCCCTGCGTCCGGTCTCGTCCCGTACAAGCGAGACATGAGGCGGCACGCGCTCGGCGGCCGCCGTGTCCGCATCGGAGTGGGCCATGTCCGAACCCCTTTCCGCAGCCCGGTTCCGCCGCGCGCTCGTCTCGGAAGGACTCCGGATCGCCGAGGTCGACGGCTGGGAGACGCACAACCGCAACGAGAAGGGGCCGTGGGGCCCGGTGCACGGCGTGATGGTGCACCACACCGTCACCTCCGGCGCGGAGAGCACCGTCCGGCTCTGCCATGACGGCCGCCCCGACCTTCCCGGCCCGCTGTGCCACGGCGTGATCACCAAGGACGGCACGGTGCATCTGGTCGGCTACGGCCGCGCCAACCACGCGGGCCTCGGCGACGGCGACGTCCTGCGCGCGGTGATCGCCGAGAAGCGGCTGCCGCCCGACGACCAGGCCGACACCGACGGCAACCGCGCCTTCTACGGCTTCGAGTGCGAGAACCTCGGCAACGGCACCGACCCCTGGCCGCTCGCCCAGCTGGACGCACTGGAACAGGCCACGGCCGCGGTGTGCCGGGCGCACGGCTGGACCGGCCGCTCGGTGATCGGCCACCTGGAGTGGCAGCCGGGCAAGGTCGACCCACGCGGCTTCCCGATGGACTGGCTCCGCGACCGGGTCACCGCCCGGCTGAAGTGAGGGGCGGGGACGGAGCGGGCCCGCTCCCCCGGGCACCCGGGACAATGGACCGCGTGACCAGCACCGCCCCCGGCCCGGACCCGCGCGCCCTGCGCCCGCGCCTGCCCTCCCCGCTCCAGGAGATCGACGACGCCGCCTTCACCCGCCGCGGGGTGCGGCTGCTGCTGAAGCGGGACGATCTGATCCATCCGGAGCTTCCGGGCAACAAGTGGCGGAAGCTGGCGCCGAACCTGCGGGCCGCGGCCGCGGCGGGTGAGCGGGCGCTGCTGACCTTCGGGGGCGCGTACTCCAACCATCTGCGGGCCACCGCCGCGGCCGGGCGGCTGCTCGGTTTCGCCACCGTCGGCGTGGTCCGCGGCGACGAGCTGGCCGGTGCGCCGCTCAATCCGTCGCTGGCGCGCTGCGCCGCCGACGGGATGCGGCTGCACTTCATCGACCGGGCCCGCTACCGCCGCAGGGCCGACCCGGAGGTGCTCGACGAGCTGCGCGCACGCTTCGGCGCCTTCCGCCTGATACCGGAGGGCGGCAGCAACGCCCTTGCCGCCCGGGGCTGCACCGAACTGGGCCGGGAGCTGCAAGGCGCAGCGGACACGGTCGCGGTGGCCTGCGGCACGGGCGGCACCCTCGCCGGACTCGCCGCGGGGCTGGGCCCGGGGCAGCGCGCCCTGGGCTTCCCCGTATTGAAGGGCGGCCGCCCGCACTTCCTCCAGGAGGCGGTCGAGGAGCTCCAGCACGAGGCGTTCGGCGGACCGCGCGGCGACTGGCGGCTGGAGGACCGCTTCCACTGCGGCGGCTACGCCCGCCGCACCCCGGAACTCGACGCCTTCGCCGCCGCCTTCGAGGACCGGCACGGGCTGCCGGTGGAGCGGATCTACGTCGCCAAGCTGCTGTACGGGCTGACGACACTGGCCGGGGAGGGCGCCTTCGCCCCCGGCGACACCGTGGCCGCGGTGATCACCGGCACCCCGTGAGCGGGCCGGGACCCCGTGAGCGGCCGGGACTCCCACCGGCCTAGGAAGCGCTCTCCCGGTAGGCCGTCGCCTCCTCCAGGTCCAGCCGGCGCAGCAGCGTCCGCAGCATCTCGTCGTCGATCCGCCGGGTGTCCCGCAGCTGGACGAAAACCCGCCGCTCGGCGTCGATCATCTCCCGGGCCAGCCGCCGGTAGGTCTCGTCGGCGGACTCCCCGGTGATCTCGTTGGCCGCGCCGAGCCGCTCCCACACGGAGTTGCGGCGGCGCTCCATGACGCTGCGCAACCGGTCGACGAGCGGTCCCGGGAGCGCGTTGCGCGGGTCCCGGAGCAGCTCTTCCAGCCGCTCCTCGGCGGCCTGCGAGGCCTCGTTCTGCGCCTGCGCCTCGGCGAGCGTCTCGGCCTGGCCGTCCCGGCCGGGCAGTTTCAGCGCACGGATCAGCGGCGGCAGCGTCAGCCCCTGGATCACCAGGGTGGCGATGACGGTGGTGAAGGTCAGGAAGAGCACCAGGTTGCGCGCCGGGAAGGAGTCGTCGCCGTGCAGCGCGGAGGGGATGGAGAACGCGATGGCCAGCGACACCACCCCGCGCATCCCGGCCCAGCCGACGATGACCGGTGCGGTCCAGTTCGTGTCCGGCTCGCGGGTGCGGATACGGGACGACAGCAACCGCGGCAGATAGGTCGCGGGAAAGACCCACACGAACCGCGACACGACCACGACCACGAACATCACGGCCGCGTACCAGAGGGCCTCCCGGGCGCCGGACTCCCCCAGCCCGCGCACCACGACCGGCAGCTGCAGCCCGATCAGCGCGAAGACCGCGGACTCCAGGATGAAGGAGACCATCTTCCAGACGGCGTCCTCCTGGAGCCGGGTCTCGAAGTCGACCTGCCAGGAACGGTGCCCCAGATAGAGGCCGACCACGACGACGGCGAGCACCCCGGAGGCGTGCAGCTGCTCGGCGGCCGCGTAGGCGAAGAACGGGATGAGCAGCGAGAGGGTGTTCTCCAGCAGCGCCGACTCCCGCAGCCGGACGCGCAGCCAGTGCAGCGGCACCATCAGCACGACGCCGATGCCGATGCCGCCCACGGACGCGATCGCGAACTGCTTGGCCCCGTCGCCCCAGGTGGCCCCGGCCCCGAGCGCCGCGGCCACCAGCACCTTGTACGCGGTGATCGCGGTGGCGTCGTTGAACAGCGACTCGCCCTGGAGGATCGTGGTGATCCGGTGCGGCAGCCCGAGCTTGCGGGCGATGGCGGTGGCCGCGACGGCGTCCGGCGGGGCGACGACGGCCCCCAGCACCAGGGCGGAGGTCAGCGGCAGCCCCGGGACGAGGAGATAGGCCGCGTAGCCGACCACGAACGTCGCGAACAGCACGTAGCCCACCGACAGCAGCGCCACCGGCCGCAGGTTGGCCCGCAGCCCCAGGTAGGAACTGTCCAGCGCCGCGGTGTGCAGCAGAGGGGGCAGTACCAGCGGCAGCACGATGTGCGGATCGAGGGGGTAGTCCGGGACACCCGGGGCGGAGGAGGCCGCGAGCCCCACGGTGACCAGGAGCAGCGGCGCGGGGACCGGGGTGCGGCGGGCCAGCCCGGCCACCGCCGCGCTTCCCGCGACCAGCAAAAACAGCGGCATGACAGCCATCGGCCCGTCCCGTCCCCGTACCCTTCACCGAGCATCCCGGCGATCTAACCTGGCCATCATGAGCGAGTGCACGCACGTTGCCGAACTGCCGCGCCCCGAACCCGCCCCGCTGAGCGTCACCTGCCTGGAGTGCCTGGCGGCCGGCAGCCACCCCGTACAGCTGCGGCTGTGCCTGGCCTGCGGCCATGTCGGCTGCTGCGACTCCTCGCCGTTCCGGCACGCGACCAGGCACTTCGAGGAGACCGGCCACCCCGTGATGCGGACCTTCGAACCGGGCGGCTCGTGGCGCTGGTGCTTCACCGACCAGAAACTGGTGTGAAGCGATCACCGGTGTCCGTTTAACCTTCACCCATGATCCGCGAAGCGACCCCCGAGGACGTCCCGGTCATCCTCGCCATGATCGGCGAGCTGGCCGCGTACGAGCGCGCCCCCGAGGCCGCGCAGGCCACCGAGCCGCAGCTGAAGGAGGCGCTGTTCGGCCCCCAGCCGGCCGCCTTTGCACTGATCGCGGAGGAGGACAGCGCCCCGGTGGGCTTTGCCCTGTGGTTCCGGAACTTCTCCACATGGACGGGCACACACGGTGTCTATCTGGAGGACCTGTACGTCCGCCCCGAGGCACGCCGCGGCGGCCACGGCAAGGCCCTGCTCGCCGCCCTCGCGGAGATCTGTGTGGCCCGCGGCTACGAGCGTTTCGAGTGGTCGGTCCTGGATTGGAATGAACCGTCCATCGGTTTTTACCGGTCGATCGGCGCTCAGCCCATGGACGAATGGACGGTCTTCCGGCTCACTGGAAAGGCACTGCACAACCTCGCGGACGCTTCGCGGGTCAACGGAGCGTAATCGGAATCGATTTGGCAGTGCACACCTCTAGCCACTGTCCGTACCCGTGGCTTTACAATCAGTGACAGCGGAAGCGCCGGGCGACGCGGGACCGGATCGTCGTGCGGAGTTCCGTCGTGCACCGTGCGGGCGACACCGGCCCACAGATCGCGATAGCGTCACAGCCGAACCATGTGTCGCGCCGAATCGTTCTCCTTTCGACCGAGGGGAGAAAAGTCCGGCGCGAATATCCCGAACAACGCGAATATCGCGCATTCCAGCTCAACCAGCTTGTGCCACCTTGGAGGTGAGGGTGTCCCAGATCGCAGGCGAGCCCGGGACTCAGGACTTCGTGGAAGTCCGTCTGCCCGCTGCGGGTGCCTACCTGTCCGTGCTGCGTACGGCCACGGCCGGGCTCGCAGCCCGCTTGGATTTCACCCTCGACGAGATCGAGGATCTGCGCATCGCCGTCGACGAGGCCTGCGCGATCCTGCTGCAACAGGCCGTCCCCGGCAGTGTGCTGAGCTGCGTCTTCCGCCTCATCGACGACGCACTGCAGGTCACCGTGTCGGCTCCGACGACCGACGGCCGCGCCCCGGAGCGCGACACCTTCGCCTGGACCGTGCTCTCCGCACTGGCCGGCAAGGTCGATTCCACCGTCGCCGAGGACCAGACGGTCACCATCAGTCTGTACAAGGAGCGCGGCGCCGGTCCCGGACCGTCATGACCGAACAGGGGGCCCCGTGAAAGATCTCGAACGCGGCGGGAGGATGGCGTCCAGCGCGACCATCCCCGAGCAGCAGGCCCGGCCGCATCCGGTGGGCGTAGACGACCACGGCGGCCGGTTGGACGCGGCGGAGCAGGCAGAGCGGGCGGACCACATGGAGCAGAGCGAGCAGCCGGGGCAGCAGGCGCGTCAGCACGGTGCGCCGGTCCCCGACGACAAGCAGCAGGA
Source organism: Streptomyces sp. NPDC001219 (assembly GCF_053597915.1). NCBI lineage: Bacteria > Bacillati > Actinomycetota > Actinomycetes > Kitasatosporales > Streptomycetaceae > Streptomyces > Streptomyces sp. NPDC001219. The sequence goes on from NZ_JBSFJF010000020.1 coordinate 83,443, forward strand.
TCAACAGCATCACCCGGAGCCGCAGGACCGCAGCGGCGCCCGGGCGATGTTCTACGAGCTGCGCGAGCTGCCCGACGGCTCCCCGGAGCGTGCGGAGCTGCGCAACACCCTCGTCCGTATGCACCTCCCGCTCGTCGAGCACCTGGCCCGGCGCTTCCGTAACCGCGGCGAGCCGCTGGACGATCTGACCCAGGTCGCCACCATCGGTCTGATCAAGTCCGTGGACCGCTTCGACCCGGACCGCGGCGTCGAGTTCTCCACGTACGCCACCCCCACCGTCGTCGGCGAGATCAAGCGGCACTTCCGCGACAAGGGCTGGGCGGTCCGCGTCCCGCGTCGCCTCCAGGAGCTGCGGCTGTCGCTGACCACGGCGACCGCCGAGCTGTCCCAGCGGCACGGCCGGGCGCCCACGGTCCATGAGCTGGCCGAGCATCTGGCGATCTCCGAGGAGGAGGTCCTGGAGGGCCTGGAGTCCGCCAACGCCTACAGCACCCTCTCGCTGGACGTGCCGGACACCGACGACGAGTCCCCGGCCGTCGCCGACACCCTCGGCGCCGAGGACGAGGCGCTGGAGGGCGTCGAGTACCGCGAGTCCCTCAAGCCGCTGCTGGAGGATCTCCCGCCGCGGGAGAAGAAGATCCTGCTGCTGCGCTTCTTCGGCAACATGACCCAGTCGCAGATCGCCCAGGAGGTCGGCATCTCCCAGATGCACGTCTCCCGCCTCCTGGCCCGCACCCTCGCCCAGCTGCGCGACAAGCTCCTCGTCGAGGAGTGAACACCGCATGAGCGGGGTGGGCGGGGCCGTCGAAGGCTCCGCCCACCCTGCGTTCCGGGGTCGTGTCCCAGGGGCTGCGCCTCAGCGGCGCTCCGCCCCGGAGGGTCACGCCGTCAGGGCGTCTCCCGCGGGCCGATGCCCAGCGCCTCGGTGGCCGTCGGGTTGACCAGCAGCACGAGCACCACGAGCGCGGCCACGGCCAGCCCGATACCGGCCGCGATCAGCGCACCGCCGCCGTTGACCAGCGTCCAGGCCACCGGCAGCGCCACGATCTGGGTGATCAGCGAGGGTCCCCGGCTCCAGCGGCGGCGCAGCCACAGCCCCCGGGCGGCCACCAGCGGCAGCGCGGCGAGCGCGAGGACGGTGAGCCCGCCCATCTCCGCCTGCTGCGGACTGTCCGGCGAACCGGCGAGGCCCATGATCAGCATGTAGGCACCGAGGGCGGCCAGGGCGAGCCCCTCGACCGCGGTGAGCGCCGCCGCGGCGCTCAGCCGGGCGGGACGCGGACCGGTCGGCGCGGTGGACGCGGCAGCGGCGGGGGCTCGGGACGCGGACTGCTTCTGCTGACTGCTCACCCCAGCAGGGTAGCGCCGGCCTCCCGGCCTCCCGATATCCCCCGGAACCGGACGGGGCGTGAGGCCGGTACCAGCAGGTAGGTACGCTGCTCCACATGCGCGCACTCCTCGTGGTCAACCCCGCAGCAACCACCACCAGTGCCCGCACCCGAGAGGTGCTGACCCACGCGCTCGCCAGCGACCTCAAGCTGGAGGTGGCGCAGACGCAGTACCGCGGGCACGCCCGGGACCTCGCCCAGGAGGCCACCGAGGCCGGCGAGACCGACCTGGTCGTGGCCCTCGGCGGCGACGGCACGGTCAACGAGGTCGTCAACGGACTGCTGGCCAACGGCCCCGACCCGGACTCGCACCCCCGGCTGGCGGTCGTCCCCGGCGGCTCCACCAATGTCTTCGCCCGCGCGCTGGGCCTCCCCAACGACGTCGTGGAGGCCACCGGCGCCCTGCTCGACGCCCTGCGCGACGGCACCGAGCGCACCATCGGCCTCGGGCTGGCCGCGGGCACCCCGGGCAGTGTGGACGAGGGCGTCCCGGAACGCTGGTTCACCTTCTGCGCGGGCTTCGGTTTCGACGCCGGCGTCGTCGGCCGGGTCGAGCAGCAGCGCGAACGCGGCAAGCGTTCGACCCACGCCCTGTACGTGCGACAGGTCGTACGGCAGTTCCTGATCGAGGCGAACCGCCGGCGGGGCGTCCTCACCCTCGAACGCCCGGGTGGGACCGAGGGCGGCGCGGAGACCGTCGAGAACCTGGCGCTGGCCATAATCTGCAACACCGCCCCGTGGACCTACCTGGGCAATCGGCCGATCTATCCGTCCCCGGACGCCTCGTTCGACACGGCCCTGGATCTGTTCGCACTGAGCAAGCTCTCACCGTCCGCGGTGGCCCGTTATGCGACCCAGTTGCTGACGTCAACACCCCAGCGCGGCCCCCACGGCAAACACGCCCTCTCACTTCACGACCTCACGAACTTCACCTTGCATTCGCAGGTTCCCCTGCCCTTCCAGATGGACGGCGACCACCTGGGACTGCGTACGAGTGTGACGTTCACAGGCGTACGCCGTGCACTGCGTGTGATTGTGTGAGCAGTAGGGCCCAAAGTCCTTTCACTCGAACGTTTAGACTGGTTTCCACCCCCTGGAATGACGGCTGTGAGCTAGGCGACACCAAGGATTCAAAAAAAAGTTTCCGGAAGGGGTTGTATCCGCCGCCGAGGTTTGCGAGTCTCTTCATGGCGATCGGGACGGCCGCTTTACCGGCCCCCTTGAGAGCCCGAATCCTCCTCCTCATTCCACAGGACCGCGCCAGTTCATGACTGGGGTACGGCCCTTCCCTTGTGGAGGGATTCGTGAAAGCGTTCACATTCACAAGCAACGATCCCGTCACACGAGGAGATGGAGCAGCCATGGACTGGCGTCACCGCGCCGTTTGCCGCGAGGAAGACCCCGAGCTCTTCTTCCCCATCGGCAACACCGGTCCTGCGCTGCTGCAGATCGAGGAAGCCAAGGCCGTCTGCCGCCGCTGCCCCGTCATGGAGCAGTGCCTGCAGTGGGCGCTCGAGTCCGGCCAGGACTCCGGCGTCTGGGGTGGTCTGAGCGAGGACGAGCGCCGCGCGATGAAGCGCCGTGCAGCTCGCAACCGGGCGCGCAACGCCAGCGCCTGAGCCAGTAGCCCCGTGGCCCCCGAGCCGCAGCGCGCAGTATCCCCGATGCATCATCGGCGCTGAGAAGCCCGGTCGTTATCGCATCGCAACAGCTTTGAGCCCCGGACCGTACGGTCCGGGGCTTCCTGCTGTTCAGGCCGGGCACCGGCGGCGGGCGGCCGTCGCCGGCCCGGGTCTCAGTGCTGCTTCTCGGCGCGCACGGGGACGTCGAGGATGACCTGCGTACCGCGTTCGGGCGCCCGCACCATGTCGAACTTTCCGCCCAACTCCCCCTCGACCAGGGTCCGTACGATCTGCAGCCCCAGGTTTCCGGTGCGATGCGGATCGAATCCCTCGGGCAGGCCGCGGCCGTTGTCCTGGACGGTGACCAGCAGCCGCGGCTCGGTCCGGCTGCCGCCGCGCACCGCGCCGACCTCGACCACGCCCCGTTCCACCTGGTCGAAGGCGTGCTCCAGGGCGTTCTGCAGCACCTCGGTGAGCACCATCGACAGCGGGGTGGCCACCTCGGCGTCCAGGATGCCGAAGCGCCCGGTGCGGCGGGTGGTCACCTTGCCCGGTGAGATCTCCGCCACCATGGCCAGCACCCGGTCCGCGATCTCGTCGAACTCGACCCGCTCGTCGAGGGTCTGGGACAGCGTCTCGTGCACGATCGCGATCGAACCGACCCTGCGGACGGCTTCGTTGAGCGCCTCGCGGCCCTGCTCGGAATCCATCCGGCGGGACTGCAGCCGCAGCAGCGCGGCGACCGTCTGCAGGTTGTTCTTCACCCGGTGGTGGATCTCCCGGATGGTGGCGTCCTTGGTGATCAGCTCCCGCTCGCGGCGCCGCAGTTCGGTCACGTCGCGCAGCAGGACCAGTGAACCGATGTGGCCCCCCTTGGGCTTGAGCGGGATGGCGCGCAGCTGGATCACCCCGTCGTTGCCCTCGACCTCGAACTCCCTGGGGGCCCAGCCGCTGGCCAGCTTGACCAGCGCCTCGTCCACCGGGCCGCGGGCGGGGGCCAGTTCGGCGGTGGCCTGGCCCAGGTGGTGGCCCACCAGGTCGGCGGCGAGGCCGAGCCGGTGATAGGCGGAGAGCGCGTTGGGGCTGGCGTACTGGACGACGCCGTCCGCGTCCAGCCGGATGAGTCCGTCGCCGGCGCGCGGTGAGGCGTCCATGTCGACCTGCTGGCCGGGGAAGGGAAACGTTCCGGCAGCGATCATCTGGGCGAGGTCGGAGGCGCTCTGGAGGTAGGTCAGCTCCAGCCGGCTGGGGGTGCGTACGGTCAGCAGGTTGGTGTTGCGGGCGATCACACCGAGCACCCGGCCCTCGCGGCGTACCGGGATGGACTCGACCCGCACCGGGACCTCCTCCCGCCACTCCGGGTCGCCCTCGCGCACGATGCGGCCCTCGTCCAGGGCGGAGTCCAGCATCGGACGGCGGCCACGGGGAACGAGATGGCCGACCATGTCGTCCTGGTAGGAGGTAGGGCCCGTGTTGGGCCGCATCTGGGCCACCGACACATAGCGGGTGCCGTCGAGGGTGGGGACCCACAGGACCAGGTCGGCGAAGGAGAGGTCGGAGAGCAGCTGCCACTCCGAGACCAGCAGATGGAGCCACTCGAGGTCGGTGTCGCTCAGAGCGGTGTGCTGGCGTACGAGATCGTTCATGGAGGGCACGTCTTGGAGCCTACCGGCGTACGCTGTATGTGTTGTGCCTGCACGGGCATGGACAAGTAAGAATGGTCTAGTCCACAATTCAGCAAAGGCCTCCGCTCTCCCCGCACAGGAGAGCGGAACGAGGCCGGAGGCGCTCTCTGCCCTGACTGCGCCCAGGCCTCCTATCGACCGGTCCCGGGACGGGTTGTTCCCCCACCGCACACAAGGGGGAAGATCCGCCCGCACAAACGGGGTCGGCCGATGTCAGCTCCGGGCTGCGGTGCCGGACAGGTTGAGGGTCCTGTCCCGGCGCCGCGGCCCGCGGGTGTTTCCGGGGGGGCTTCAGCGAGCCGCTTCGCCCGGCTTCCGCGGCCACGCCTTGAGCGCCGGCTCGGCGACCGCCTCCAGCTCCGTCCGCTCCGCGCCGTCGCGCGCCTGCTGGGACATGCCCTGGATGACGACGTCGGTGCAGGACGGACGCCGGGGCGGCACGGGCGGGCGCCGGGAAAACTTGACCGGCCGTTCGGATGTGCCAACGAGTTCCGGGGGTCGCGCTCTGCTAGATTGGTCTATACCACATGGATCATTCTCCAGAACGGCAGGCCAAGCGTGGAAGTTGTCATCGTTCCGGATGCCGTGGCGGGCGGCGAGCTGATCGCGGAGGCCATCGCCACCCTGGTGCGCCGTAAGCCCGACGCACTGCTCGGAGTGGCCACCGGCTCCACCCCGTTGCCCATTTACGAGGCGCTGGCGGCGAAGGTCCGGGCCGGCGCGGTGGACGCCTCACGGGCGCGCATCTGCCAGCTCGACGAGTACGTCGGTCTGCCGGCCGGGCACCCCGAGTCCTACCGTTCGGTGGTCCTGCGCGAGGTGGTCGAGCCGCTCGGCCTGGGCGAGGAGTCCTTCATGGGCCCCGACGGTGCGGCCGAGGATGTGCAGGCCGCATGTGAGGCGTACGACCGTGCGCTGCGGGAGGCGGGAGGTGTGGACCTCCAGCTGCTCGGTATCGGCACGGACGGGCACATCGGCTTCAACGAGCCCTGCTCGTCACTGGCTTCACGTACCCGGATCAAGACGCTGACCCAGCAGACCCGGGAGGACAACGCCCGGTTCTTCGACAGCCTCGACGAGGTGCCGCACCACGTCATCACCCAGGGCATCGGCACCATCCTGGAGGCCCGCCATCTGGTGCTGCTCGCCACCGGCGAGGGCAAGGCCGACGCGGTGGCCCATGCCGTCGAGGGCCCGGTCGCCGCGCTGGTCCCGGCCTCGGCGCTACAGCTCCACCCCCATGCGACGGTCGTCGTCGACGAGGCCGCCGCCGCCAAGCTGAAGCTCGCCGACTACTTCCGCGCCACGTACGCGGCGAAGCCGGACTGGCAGGGGCTCTGAGCGGTAGGGACTCCGGTGGGCGCCGGAGGGGCGGTTCGACGGGTGTGAGGTCTGGGGCCCGTTCGGCGCAGCGGTCCTGAGGGCTGTCCGGGTGGGCCGGTCCGGACGGCCTGCCCAGTGGCCCGATATCCGTGGGCCGATCCACAGGTCTACAGGCCCGGCCGTAGAGCCCGGCCAGAGGGCCCAACTGCGGCATCCCCCGTGGCCACCCCAGGGCAGCCCTGCTCACTCGCCCGGAAGCGGCGCCCGGCCCGTGAGGGCTTCGGCTGCGGCCTGGGCGCAGACTCGGGCGGCGCCGTGGGTGGCGATGTGGAGGGCGCCTTGGGGCGGGGCCTGGGGGACGCCCATCTCGACGACCGCGGTGTCGGGGCGGGCGGCGAGGAGGCCGTGGAGCGCGTCGGCCATCCAGGGGTGGCGGTGGACGTCGCGGACCACGGCGACGAGACGGCGGCCGGCGGCCGCGCTGAGCAGGCCGTCGACCAGCGCCGCGGGGCCGACCGCGGCGGCGGCTTCGGCGGTGCGGGTGGCGGTCTCGGTGCCCGGGAGGAGACGGGCCAGTTCGGCGCCGACGCCCCAGGGGGTCTCGTCGCCCACGGCGATGTTGGCGAGGGGGGTGAAGGCGGCGACGTAGGCGGGACCGGCCAGCGGCTCGTACGGGCCGGTGGCGGTGAGGCGCAGGGCGCGCCGGGCCGCGGTGAGGCCGATGCCGGGCGCGGGCCCGGCCCCCTCCCCCGTGTCCGCGCCCGGGGGCCGGCCGGCCAGGGCGCGTACCCGTGCCGCGGCGTCGGCGAGCCGCTGCTCCGGCAGTGCGCCGTCGCGCACCGCCCGGACCAAGGCGTCGCGCAGCCGCAGCACGATGTCCTCGTCCGCCAGTCCGCCGCCCACACAGATCGCGTCGGCACCGGCCGCGAGGGCCAGCACGCTGCCGCGTTCGATGCCGTAGGTGGCGGCGATGGCCCGCATCTCCATGCCGTCGGTGACGATCAGCCCGTCGAAGCCGAGGCCGCCCTCGGCGGCGGGGGCCCGCAGCAGACCGTGCAGCGCCGCCGGGCTGAGGGTCGCCGGGTGCTCGCCGTCCAGGGCGGGCAGCAGGATGTGGGCGCTCATCACGGCCCGGGTGCCGGCGGCGACGGCGGCGCGGAACGGCACCAGTTCGCGTGCCCGGAGGGTGGGCAGATCGGCGGTGATACGCGGCAGGTCGTGGTGGGAGTCGACGGCGGTGTCCCCGTGGCCGGGGAAGTGCTTGGTGCAGGCGGCGACACCGGCGGACTGGAGGCCCTCGACATAGGCGGCGGTGTGCCGGGCGACCAGCTGCGGATCGGCGCCGAAGGAGCGGACGCCGATGACCGGGTTGGCGGGGTCGGAGTTGACGTCGGCGGAGGGGGCCCAGTTGAGGTTGATGCCGCAGTCGGCGAGCCGGCGGCCGAGTTCGCGGGCCACCGCGCGGGTCAGGGCGGTGTCGTCGACGGCACCGAGCGCGTGGTTGCCGGGGAAGGAGGAGCCGCCGCGCACTTCGAGGCGGGTGACATCGCCGCCCTCCTCGTCGATGGCGACGAGCAGTTCCCCGCGTTCGGCGCGCAACCGGCCGGTGAGGGCGGCGAGCTGGGCCGGGTCGGCGACGTTGCGGCCGAAGAGGCCGACCGAGACCAGGCCCTCGCCGAGGCGGCGCAGCAGCCAGTCGGGCGCGGTGGTGCCGGTGAAGCCGGGCTGAAGGACGGCGAGGGCATCGCGGGTGACGGTGCCGGCGGAGCGTGCGGAAGGCACAGGAGGCGTCATGAGCTGCGTTATCCCTTCACTGCGCCGGAGGTGAGACCGCCGACCGCCTTGCGTTGCAGGATCAGGAAGAGGACCAGGACCGGGAGGGCGAAGATCGAGGCCGCTGCCATGGTGGCACCCCAGTCGTCCCCGAACTGGGTCTGGAACTGCGAGAGCCACAACGGAAGGGTGCCCGCTGCGGGCTCCTTGTTGAGGACCAGCACCAGCGGGAACTCGTTCCAGGCGGTGATGAACCCGAAGAGCGAGGTGGCCATCAGGCCGGGCGCCAGCAGCGGGAAGACGACCTTGAGGAACGCCTGGCGGCGCGAGCAGCCGTCGACCATCGCGGACTCCTCCAGCTCCCTGGGCACCGCGGCGACATAGCCCCGGAGCGTGAGCAGGGTGAAGGGCAGCACCATCACCATGTAGAAGAAGGTGAGCGGCAGCAGGCTGTTGAGCAGGTCCGCGTCCCGGACGATCAGGTAGACGGAGATCACCATCACCTCCCAGGGAGCCATCTGGGCGACCATGAAGGTCAGCAGGATGCCCCGCCGGCCCCGGAAGCGCATCCGGGTCAGGGCGAACGCGCCGCAGAGGGCGATCACCAGTGAGAGGCCGACGGCGAGCACGGTCACCAGCACCGAGTTCCCCGCCAGGGTCCAGAAGTGCGGGGCGTGCACGGCCGTCGCGAGGTGTTCGAGGGTGCCGTGGACGGGGAACCACACGGGGTCCTCGGTGATGATGTCCCGGGTCGGTTTGAAGGCCGTGTTGAACATCCAGTAGACCGGGAAGACGAAGCCGAGGGCGAGCACGGCCGCCGTCGCGTTGGGCCAGACACGTCCGGCGAGAGAGCGCTTCACAGCTCGTCCTCCTCCTGCTGTTCCTGCTTGACCGTCAGACGCAGGTAGTACGCGGTCATGGCCAGCAGCACCGCGATCGTCAGCAGGGAGATCGCGGCGCCCATCCCGAAGTGCAGGTTGCCGACGCCCTCGGTGAAGGCGTAGATCGGCAGTGTCTCGGTGAGCCGGTCGGGGCCGCCCTCGTTGATCGCGAAGATCTGCGGGAACGCCTTGAAGACCCAGATGACCTCCAGGAACGTCGTGGCGAGGAAGAACGGCTTGAGGAAGGGGAAGGTCACGGAGGTGAAGACCTGCCAGGCGCCGGCGCCGTCCATCCGGGCCGCTTCGTAGAGCTCCCTGGGGATGGTCGTGGTGGCGGCGTAGAGGTTGAGGGCCACGAACGGCAGCGACTGCCAGACGATCAGCACGGTGATGACGAAGAACGTCGACAGCTGGCTGCCGACCCAGTCGTAGTGGGCCATGGAGTGCCAGCCGAGTTGGTCCAGGAGCCAGTTGACGACGCCGTAGCGGGAGTCGAAGAGCCACTGGAAGACGGTGGTGGCGGCGATCACCGGCATGGCCCAGGCCAGCACCAGCGCGACGGAGAGCGTGAGGCGCATCGTCGTGCCGAGCCGCGCCAGCAGCAGTCCGATCAGCACCCCGAGGAGCATGATCAGGGCGACGTTGACCGCGGTGAAGACCAGGGTGCGCAGGGTGACCCGCCAGAACTGCTCACTGCCCAGGATCTCCTGGTAGTTGCCGACTCCGCGCCAGTCGGTGAGGCGCTGGATCAGCTCCTTCATGTTGAGGTTCTGGAAGGAGAGCAGGAGGTTGCGGACCATGGGCCAGCCCAGGAGGACCGCGGTCGCGAGCAGGGCCGGCAGCAGGAGGAGGTAGGGGGCGCCGCGCGCGGCCCGCCGGCTGCCTCCGCCGCGCCGGGTGGGCGGTGCGCCGCCCTTGCCGGTCCGCGGCGCGGCCCGTTCCACCGCGCCGTCGAGCTGCACTGCCATCGGCCCTGCTCCCCCTCGTGTCCCGTGCGCCTGGTATCCCGCCGGCCCCCGGTGCACCCGTGGTGCACGGGCCGGCCGGGCCGCCGGTCCGGTGGCGCCGGCGGGTGGGTCTTCGCGCCGGCACGACCGGGGTGTCCGCTACTGCTTGGCGAGCCGTGCGTTGATCTCGGGCTCGATGTCCTTGGCGGCCTCGGCCGGCGACTTACCGTTCAGCACGGCGGTCATATAGCTCTTGATCGGGTTCGGCACGTTCTCCACGGCGGCCCACTGGGGAATCAGCGGTGTGGTTCCCCCGGACTTCTCCGCCGCGGGTGCGGCGGCCGCCACGGCCGGATTCTCCTTGCCGGCGCCCGCCACCTCGGCGGACTTCGGAGTCCAGCCGGACTCCTTCACCATCTGCCGGTCGTTCTGCTCGGACAGCGCCACCTTCAGGAATTCCCGGGCGAGTTCCTGGTTCTTGCCCATTCCGGCGACGGCGAAGTTGGAGCCGCCGAGGAACACGCCCTCCGGCTTGTCCGCGGTCTCCCCGGGGATGGTGAAGAAGCCGATGTCCTTCTTGATGTCCGGGTTGGCCTTCACGGCGGTGGCGGCCTCGTACCCCATGGCGATGAGGGCGCCGGTGCGGCCCTTGGCGAAGATCTCGGCCTGCTGCGGGGTGGCCTCGTCCTTGTTCTTGGGGGCGGTGCTGAAGGACTGGTACCGCTTGTAGAGGTTTATGGCCTTGGCGACCTTCGGGTCACCGAGATTGGAGACCCATTTCCCGCCCTGCTGCTTCACCAGGTCGGCGCCGGTGCCGATGGTCAGTCCGTCGAGGAAGTACCAGTTCTGGCCGGGGAGATAGAGCGGCTCGGCGTCGGTCTTCTTCTTGATGGCGGCGAAGGCCTTGAAGAGTTCACCACGGGTTCTGGGCGTTCCCTTGAGTCCGGCCTGCGCCCAGATCCGCTTGTTGTACATCACCACGCGGTTTCCGGCGAACCACGGCAGGGCGTACTGCTTTCCGTCCACGAGCGACGCCTTGTTGAAGGTGTCGTTCCAGTCGGCGCCGATCTCCTTCTTCAGGTCGCCGAGTTCGGCCAGCGCGCCCGCCTCGGCATAGGCGGCGGTCTGGGTGTTGCCGATTTCGACGACGTCCGGCGGGGAGTCCTCGGACAGTGCGGTGCTCAGCTTCTGCTGAATGCCGTTCCACTGCTGGACCTTGAATGCGACGGTGGCGCCGGTCTTCTTCCTGAACTGCGCGGAGACCTGCTCGGTCCACTGCGCCGGATTGGAACCGCTCATCACCCAGACGGTCAGCTTCTGCCCCTTGAAGCCGTCCGCGCCCGCCTCCCCGCCGCCGGACCCACAGGCAGCGACCCCCACCAGCATTCCCGCGACCGCCGTCGCCGTTATGAGCCCACGCTTCATTGCGCTCTCCCCCCAAGGCCGGGTGTGGTCTTTAATGGTTTAGACCAGCGCCCGCAGCTTGGCCTAGACCTTTTGGGGTGTCAAGGGTGTATAAGAGTCGCTGTCCGGTCCGTTACCGGACCGACATCTCGCGGGCCGGGACCTGCAAGCGAGCGCGGGAAAGCCACCCGTGCCACGATGTGAGCCGCTATGTACGGAGGAGCCGGTGACGGCAGCGCGACAGGAGTCGGAGAGGCGGGTCATGGACACGGACGGGGGCAGCGGCACCGAGAGCGGCGGCACACGGACCGCGCGGGTGCCGAAGTACTACCGCCTGAAGCGGCACTTGCTGGACATCACCGAGACCCTGCCGCCCGGCACCCCGGTCCCGCCCGAACGCACCCTCGCCACGGAGTTCGACACCTCACGCACGACGGTGCGTCAGGCCCTCCAGGAGCTGGTCGTCGAGGGCCGCCTGGAGCGCATCCAGGGCAAGGGCACCTTCGTCGCCAAGCCCAAGGTTTCCCAGGCCCTGCAACTGACCTCCTATACGGAGGACATGCGGGCCCAGGGCCTGGAGCCGACCTCCCAGCTGCTGGACATCGGCTATGTCACCGCGGACGACCGGCTCGCCGAGCTGCTGGACATCGCCACCGGCGGCCGGGTGCTGCGCATCGAGCGGCTGCGGCTGGCCAGCGGCGAGCCGATGGCCATCGAGACCACCCATCTGTCGGCGAAGCGCTTCCCCGCGCTGCGCCGGAACCTCGTCAAGTACACCTCCCTCTACACCGCGCTGGCCGAGGTGTACGACGTCCGTCTGGCGGAGGCAGAGGAGACCATCGAGACCTCCCTCGCCACCCCGCGCGAGGCCGGCCTGCTGGGCACGGACGTCGGGCTGCCGATGCTGATGCTCTCCCGGCACTCGCTCGACGCGCAGGAGCAGCCGGTGGAGTGGGTGCGCTCGGTCTACCGCGGCGACCGTTACAAGTTCGTCGCCCGGCTGCGCCGCCCCGCGGACTGAGCCGCCGCCCGGCCGGGCGGAGTGCCCTCCGGCCGGGCTGCTCCCCGTCCCGCCGCCCGGTCCGCCGCCGAAAGGACGACGGCGCAGGTCGCGGCTGGGTGGATTCTTGATACCGATATGCGGACAGCTAGTGACGCCTGCCACTGCCCTGCCTTAGATTCCACCGATCACAGGAGACAGCCAGGGGACGGAGCCACGGTCATGACCCAGTCAGCCGCACCACCGGATCGCAGACAGGTCGTCACGCCCACACGGGTGGTGGCCGGGCTCTGCCTGCTCGCTCCGTTCGTGGCGATGCTGTGGGTGAGCTCGTACGCCAGGATCGAGCCGACGTTCATCGGTATCCCGTTCTTCTACTGGTACCAGATGCTGTGGGTAGTGATCTCGACCGCGCTCACCACCCTCGCCTACAAGCTCGTGCAGCGTGAGCAGCGCGCCCGCAAGGGGGGTGCGGCCCAGTGACCGCGACCCTGACCGCCGCGGGCACCCCGCTCGCCGCTTCCCAGACACACGGCGTCAACGGCGTCGCACTGGCCGTCTTCGTCTTCTTCTTCCTGGCCGTGACGGTCATGGGCTTCCTGGCCGCCCGCTGGCGCAAGGCCGAGCAGTCCGAGAACCTCGACGAGTGGGGGCTGGGCGGACGCAGCTTCGGCACCTGGATCACCTGGTTCCTGCTGGGCGGCGACCTGTACACCGCCTACACGTTCGTGGCCGTTCCGGCGGCGATCTACGCGGCGGGTGCGGCCGGCTTCTTCGCCGTGCCGTACACGATCCTGGTCTACCCGCTGATCTTCACCTTCCTGCCCCGCCTGTGGTCGGTCTCGCACAAGCACGGGTACGTCACCACCTCCGACTTCGTCCGCGGCCGCTTCGGCTCCAAGGGCCTGTCGCTGGCCGTGGCGCTCACCGGCATCCTCGCCACGATGCCGTACATCGCCCTCCAACTGGTCGGCATCCAGGCCGTCCTGGACGTGATGGGCATCGGCGGCGGTGAGAACACCAACTGGTTCGTCAAGGACCTGCCGCTGCTGATCGCGTTCGCGGTGCTGGCCGCCTACACCTACTCCTCCGGGCTGCGCGCGCCGGCGCTGATCGCCTTCGTCAAGGACGGGCTGATCTACCTGGTCATCGCCGTGGCGATCATCTACATCCCGATCAAGCTGGGCGGCTTCGACGCGATCTTCGACTCGGCCGGCAAGGCCTTCGCCGAGCCCGGCCCGGTCGCGGGCAAGCCGCGCGGTGAGCTGACCAGCGGGCCCAACGCGCAGTGGGCGTACGCCACCCTGGCGCTCGGCTCGGCGCTGGCGCTCTTCATGTACCCGCACTCGATCACCGCGACGCTGTCCTCGCGCAGCCGCAACGTGATCCGCCGCAACACCACCATCCTCCCGCTCTACTCCCTGATGCTGGGCCTGCTGGCGCTGCTCGGCTTCATGGCGATCAAGGCCGGTACGGACATCCAGGGCAACCCGCAGCTGGCCATCCCGCAGCTGTTCGAGGACATGTTCCCGAGCTGGTTCTCCGGGGTGGCGTTCGCCGCGATCGGCATCGGCGCGCTGGTGCCCGCGGCCATCATGTCGATCGCCGCGGCCAACCTCTTCACCCGCAACGTCTACAAGGACTTCCTCAAGCAGGACGCCACTCCCGAGCAGGAGCACAAGGTCGCCAAGCTGGTCTCGCTGCTGGTGAAGGTCGGCGCGCTGGTCTTCGTCCTCACCATGGACAAGACCGTCGCGATCAACTTCCAGCTGCTGGGCGGCATCTGGATACTGCAGACCATGCCGGCCCTGGTGGGCGGCCTGTTCACCCGCTGGTTCCACCGCTGGGCGCTGCTTACCGGCTGGGCGGCCGGCATGCTCTACGGCACCCTCGCGGCCTACGGCGTCGCCAGCCCGACCCAGGCGCACTTCGGCGGCTCCAGCAAGGAGATCCCCGGCATCGGTGAGATCGGCTACATCGGTCTGACCGCCTTCGTCCTGAACGTGGTGGTGACGGTCGTGCTCACCGTCGCCCTGAAGGCCGCGAAGGTCCCCGACGGCATCGACGAGACCAGCCCCGCCGACTACACGGCGGACGCCGGCGACAAGGGCGTCACCGTCGACCTCCCGCCCGCCACGGCGGAGGCACCGGCCGGACACTGAGCCACCGGCCTGCCGGCGCCACAGCAACGGGCCGCCGCGTTCCCTACGGGCGCGGCGGCCCGTTGCCGTTCGCCGTTCAGTTCACCCAGTTCTTCAGCTGCTCGGTTTCGAGGGTGATGCCGACGGGGTCGGGAAGGTGGAGCGACTTGCCGAACGGCACGGTGTGGACGGTCTCGTAGCGGGCTCCGTCGGGTTCGCTGTGGAGCACCACCTGGCAAGCTTGGCGGTCGATCAGCAGATAGAGGGGGATGGCGGTCTCCGCGTAGGCGCGGGGCTTTTCCACGCGGTCGCGCTGGTCGGTACCGAGTCGTACGACGTGACCTCGACGACCATCAACACCGGGTCGGGGTCTGCCCACTCCCCCTGTCCGACGAAGGCGCCGCTGGGTGCGAGGCCACCATCCGGACGGGCCCGGCCGCTGCGGTACTCCTGCACCTTCAGCCCCTGATCGGGATAGAGCCACAGCTCGGGACGCGACTGGATGCACAGACGCGTCAGCCACTCGATGATCCGACCGCGATCCCCGTCCGGCATCGCCTTGCTCCTGACCTTCCCGTCGATGAACTCCAGCCGCGCCCCTTCCTCAAGGCGGGCGAGTATCCGGGCGGCCTCTTCGAAATGCTCGGTCTCCATGATGTGCGGCCGGTCGCCGAGCGCGGTCATGAGGCCTTCCCCTTCTTCCACGGGACGGAACAGAGAACGTCCAACCGACCATAGCCGAGGCCACTGACAGGAACTGTGTGATCACTCACGACACACTAGATATGGGGGTGCGCTTGAGGGGCCACCACCACATGTATGCTCGTCCTCGCTGTCGCCGCAGGGGAATCCGGTGGGAATCCGGAACTGTCCCGCAACGGTGTAGGAGCGCGCCCGGCCGGCCGTCATCACGGTGCCGGGGGCGCGCCCGTGCAGTCCGAGGACCTGCCGACGGTACGCCCGCACCCGCCATGGGTGCGGACGTCGATACGTCCGGGCCCCGAGGGTTGGGCCGGTGGACGCCGCGCGGTGTGCCCGCGCACCCCTGCCGTCACGGGGTGCCGCACGCTCGCGTGCGCCCGTCGCTCCCGCCCCTCCCGGCCCCCGCCGAGTGAGGGAGAGCATCACGTGACCATCGCGCCAACGGAGCCCGCGTCAGACGCCGAGGTCGTGCCGCCCGTGGTGGCCACGGGCGAGGACGGGCCGGGGGTCGCTCTGCTGCGCACCCTGACCCGGCTGACCGAGGACCTGACCGCGACCGACCCCGGCAAGGTGGCCGCCGCCGCCCTCCGCGGCCGGCACGCCGGCTCCGACGAGGCCGAACTGCGGTCGCTGGCTATCGATGCCGCGGCCGGTCTGATCGGTGACGAGCCCCAGTACTCCCGGCTCGCGGCGCGGCTGCTCACCCTCGCGATCGCGGAGGAGGCGGCCGGACAGGGGGCGGTCTCCTTCTCCGCCTCCGTGGAGACCGGCCACCGTGAGGGGCTGATCGCCGACGAGACCGCGGAGTTCGTCCGGGCCCACGCCGCCCGGCTGGACGCGCTGGTCGACCAGGCGCTCGCCGACGGGGCCGACGACCGCTTCGGGTACTTCGGGCTGCGCACGCTGCACTCGCGCTACCTGCTGCGCCACCCCACCACCCGTCAGGTCGTCGAGACCCCGCAGCACTTCCTGCTCCGGGTGGCCTGCGGTCTCGCCGAGGACCACAGCGACCGCGCGCTGGACGACGTCGCCGAGCTCTACCGGCTCACCAGCTCGCTGTCCTACCTGCCCTCCTCCCCCACGCTGTTCAACTCCGGCACCCGCCACCCGCAGATGTCGTCCTGCTACCTGCTGGACTCGCCGCTGGACGAGCTGGACTCGATCTACGACCGCTACCACCAGGTCGCCCGGCTCTCCAAGCACGCGGGCGGGATCGGTCTGTCGTACTCCCGCATCCGTGCCCGCGGTTCGCTGATCCGCGGCACCAACGGGCACTCCAACGGCATCGTGCCGTTCCTGC
Source organism: Streptomyces sp. NPDC001219 (assembly GCF_053597915.1). Taxonomy (NCBI): domain Bacteria; kingdom Bacillati; phylum Actinomycetota; class Actinomycetes; order Kitasatosporales; family Streptomycetaceae; genus Streptomyces; species Streptomyces sp. NPDC001219. Next base: position 99,609 of record NZ_JBSFJF010000020.1, read on the forward strand.
GCACCCTGGACGCCTCGGTCGCGGCCGTGAACCAGGGCGGCCGGCGCAAGGGCGCCGCCTGCGTCTACCTGGAGACCTGGCACGCGGACATCGAGGAGTTCCTGGAGCTGCGCGACAACACCGGTGAGGAGGCGCGCCGTACGCACAACCTGAACATCGCGCACTGGATTCCGGACGAGTTCATGCGCCGGGTGGCGGCGGACACCGACTGGTCGCTGTTCTCGCCGTCGGACGCCCCGGAGCTGGTGGACCTGTGGGGCGAGGAGTTCGACGCCGCCTACCGCAAGCTGGAGGCCGAGGGGCGGGCGCTCAAGCAGATCCCGGCCCGGGTGCTGTACTCCCGGATGATGCGCACCCTGGCACAGACCGGCAACGGCTGGATGACGTTCAAGGACGCCGCCAACCGCACCGCCAACCAGACCGCCGAGCCCGGCCAGGTCGTGCACTCGTCCAACCTGTGCACGGAGATCCTGGAGGTGACGAACGACGGGGAGACCGCGGTCTGCAACCTGGGGTCGGTCAACCTCGCCGCGCATCTGGGTGACAACGGGGAGATGGACTGGGAGAAGCTGGACGCCACGGTCCGCACCGCCGTCACCTTCCTCGACCGCGTCGTCGACATCAACTTCTACCCGACCGACCAGGCGGGCGCCTCCAACTCCCGCTGGCGCCCGGTGGGTCTGGGCCTGATGGGCCTGCAGGACGTCTTCTTCCGGCTGCGGATGCCCTTCGACTCGCCCGAGGCGCAGCAGCTGTCGACCCGTATCTCCGAGCGGATCATGCTCGCCGCCTACGAGGCGTCCGCCGACCTCGCCGAGCGGCACGGCCCGCACCCGGCGTGGTCCGCGACCCGCACCGCCCGCGGTGTGCTGCACCCGGACCACTACCCGGACGCCGAGCCGCGCTGGGCGGACCGCTGGGCGGCGCTGCGCGCCCGGATCGCCACGACCGGCATGCGGAACTCGCTGCTGCTGGCGATCGCGCCGACCGCGACCATCGCCTCGATCGCGGGCGTGTACGAGTGCATCGAGCCGCAGGTCTCCAACCTCTTCAAGCGCGAGACGCTGTCCGGCGAGTTCCTCCAGGTCAACGCGTATCTGATCGAGGAGCTCAAGGCGCTGGGGCTGTGGGACGCCCGGACCCGGGACGCGCTGCGCGAGGCCAACGGCTCGGTGCAGGACGTCGCCTGGATTCCGGAGGAGGTCCGGGCGCTGTACCGCACGGCGTGGGAGATCCCGCAGCGTGCGCTGATCGACATGGCGGCGGCGCGTACGCCCTACCTCGACCAGAGCCAGTCGCTGAACCTCTTCATGGCGTCGCCGACCATCGGCAAGCTCAGCTCGATGTACGCCTACGCCTGGAAGCGCGGCATCAAGACGACGTACTACCTGCGTTCCCGGCCGGCGACCCGGATCGCCCAGTCCGCGCGCGGCGGCGCGGCCGCCGCCACCGCCCCCGTACCGCAGCAGGCCACCGACCCCGAGGCGGTCGCCTGCTCCCTGGAAAACCCCGAGTCCTGCGAGGCCTGCCAGTAATGACCACCGAGACACCTGCCGCGGCCAGCCACACCGCCACCACCGGCACCAAGAACCTCCTGGACCCGGGCTTCGAGCTGACCCTGCGCCCCATGCGGTACCCGGACTTCTACGACCGCTACCGGGACGCCATCAAGAACACCTGGACCGTGGAGGAGGTCGACCTCCACTCCGACGTCGCCGACCTCGCCAAGCTCTCGCCGGGCGAGCAGCACATGATCGGCCGGCTGGTGGCGTTCTTCGCGACCGGTGACTCGATCGTCTCCAACAACCTCGTGCTGACGCTCTACAAGCACATCAACTCCCCCGAGGCGCGGCTGTACCTGAGCCGTCAGCTGTTCGAGGAGGCCGTGCACGTCCAGTTCTACTTGACGCTGCTGGACACCTACCTCCCCGACCCGGACGACCGCGCCGCCGCCTTCGCGGCCGTGGAGAACATCCCGTCCATCCGGGAGAAGGCCCAGTTCTGCTTCAAGTGGATGGACTCGGTCGAGAAGATCGACCGGCTGGAGTCCAAGGCCGACCGGCGCCGCTTCCTGCTCAACCTCATCTGCTTCGCGGCCTGCATCGAGGGGCTGTTCTTCTACGGCGCCTTCGCGTACGTGTACTGGTTCCGCTCGCGGGGCCTGCTGCACGGCCTGGCCACCGGCACCAACTGGGTCTTCCGCGACGAGTCCATGCACATGGAGTTCGCGTTCTCCGTGGTGGACACCGTCCGCGAGGAGGAGCCCGACCTCTTCGACGACAAGCTGGAGCAGCAGGTCACCGACATGCTCAAGGAGGCTGTCGAGGCGGAGCTGCAGTTCGGCCGCGACCTGTGCGGTGAGGGCCTGCCGGGCATGAACACCGCGTCGATGCGCGAGTACCTCCAGTGCGTCGCGGACCAGCGGCTGCAGCGGCTCGGCTTCGCCCCCGTCTACGGCTCGGAGAACCCGTTCTCCTTCATGGAGCTGCAGAACGTCCAGGAGCTGACCAACTTCTTCGAGCGCCGGGCGTCCGCCTACCAGGTCGCCGTCGAGGGTTCGGTCTCCTTCGACGACGACTTCTAGGAAGCATTCGCACGCAGCACGTGCGACGCCCCTTCGCCTTGGCGACACGCCGTTTGTGAGCGTTCTGTTACCTCGGCAACCGCAGCCTGTGCCACCGGGTCTATCCGGGCATGAAGGGAACGAAGGGGCGTCGCCGGTTCCTCGACTATCCGCGGCAGGGGCGAGTCGGCCCGCGCCGCTGGCTGCCGTCATGGCGCCAGTGGCTCGGTGCCGTCTCGCTCTGTGTGCTCGCTCTGGCCGGGCTGTTCGCCGTGGTGTACGCGAAGATCGACGTGCCCGGCGAGAACGAACTGGCCGGCCAGGAAGCCACCGTCTACTACTGGGCGGACGGCAGCGAGATGGTGAGCGTCGGCGCCGTCAACCGGCAGAGCGTCACACTCGACAAGGTGCCCGACTCGGTGGAGAACGCCGTGATCGCGGCGGAGAACGCCACGTTCTACAGCGATTCCGGTGTCTCGTTCAAGGGCATCGGCCGCGCCCTGGTCAGCGCGGTCTCCGGCGGGGAGACCCAGGGCGGCTCGACCATCACCCAGCAGTATGTGAAGAACACCTATCTCTCGCAGGACCAGACGCTCACCCGCAAGGTGCGGGAATTCATCATCTCGCTGAAGGTGAGCAACCAGAAGACGAAGCACGACATTCTGCGCGGCTATCTCAACACCAGCTGGTTCGGGCGGGATTCGTACGGAATCCAGGCCGCCGCCCACGCGTATTACGGCGTGGACGCCGGAAGGCTGAACCCCAGTCAGGGAGCCCTGCTGGCCGCCGTGCTGAAGGGCTCGGAGCAGTACGACCCGGGGCTGAGCAAGGCCAATCACCAGCGGGCCGAGGACCGTTGGAAGTGGATTCTCGACCGGCAGGTCGCCACCGGGAAGATGAGCCGGCAGGAGCGGGCGAAGTACCGCACCTTCCCCGAGCCCCGGGAGCTGTCGAAACCCACCAGCCAGGCCGGGCAGACCGGCTATCTCGTCGATGTCGCCAACAAGTTCATCAAGGCCGGCACCGGGCTGACCGACAAGGACCTGGCGCTCGGCGGCTACCGCATTCACACCACGTTCGACAAACAGCGCACGCACCGCCTGGAAAAGGCCGTCAAGGACGTCCGCCGGGAGAACATCGATCCGAAACACCGCAGCGCCGACGCCTTCGTGCAGTTCGGTGCGGCTTCCGTGCGTCCCAAGGACGGCGCGATCGTCGCGGTGTACGGCGGCGCCGACGCCACCGAGCACTTCAGCAACAACGCGGACACCACGGCGGTCCCGGCCGGGTCCGCCTTCAAGCCGTTCGTGCTGGCGGCCGCGCTCCAGAAGCAGGTCTACGCCACCGACACCAAGGACGGCGAGGACGGCGGGACGTCCCCGGGCGACGGCCAGGAAGCCGGGGACGACACTCTGCGGGCGGCGCTGGTCAAGGGCCAGAGCGCGCCGTTCGTGCAGGCCGGGCCACGTATCGGGCTGGAGCGGATACGGGACGTCGCGGTGGACACGGGGATGCGCAAGGAGAGCATGGCGCAGCTGGAACAGACCTTCCCGCTGGGCACCTCGGCACCCAGCGCGATCCGGATGGCGAGCGCCTACACCACCTTCGCCAACGGCGGGCTGCACATCGAGCCGTACGCGGTGTCCCGGATGACCCACGACGGCAAGAAGGTGTCCGGGTTCGCCCGTCCCGAGCCCGAGCAGGTCCTCGACGCCGGGGTCGCCCAGGAGGTGACCTCCGCCCTCCACACGGTGGGCCGGCGCACGCTGGGCGGGCTGGACAAGGTGGCCCTGGACATGCCGGTGGCGGCCGGCCGCACGGAGCCGGACGACCGGATGAAGTCGGCATGGTTCATCGGCAGTCCGTGGGCCGCACCGGACCCCGGTCCGGTCACCGGCGGGGACGCCTGGAGCCGCGTCCGCCCCGACAGGGTGCCCGGCGCCGCGGACGGCAACGAGCCGACCACCGCCGTCACCATGTTCCGCAACAAGGCGGGCACCCCCGCCCTGCTGCCGATGCAGGGCGTGGGCGGTGCCAAGAGCGGGCTGGGGACGGCCCTCCCGCCGAAGGTCTGGCAGGCCTACCAGCACCCGTCCTGACACGGCCGGGCGCCCGGCGGTCGGCCGGGCGCCCGCGCCCCGTCTCAGTCGTTGGCGACGACGGGGTAGCGGGGCTCCCGCTCGGCCATCTGCTTCAGCGCGTCCTTGCGGTCCCGCTTGCTGAGCCGGTCGATGTAGAGGTAGCCGTAGAGGTGATCGGTCTCGTGCTGGAGGCAGCGGGCGAAGTAGCCGGTACCCCGGACCGCGATCGGCTCGCCCTTGGCGTCCTGGCCGCGGACCACGGCGTAGTCGGGGCGGGCCAGCTCGGCGTAGGCGCCGGGCACGGACAGGCAGCCCTCGTTGGAGTCGTCGAGAATCCGGCGCTCGGCGGGCAGCTCGTCCAGGACCGGGTTGCAGACCGCGCCGACGTGCCGGACGCCCTCGTCGTCCAGGCAGTCGTAGACGAAGACCTTCAGGTCCACACCGATCTGGTTGGCGGCCAGGCCCACGCCCTCGGCGGTGCGCTGGCTGGCGAACATGTCGTCGATGAGCTGCGCGAGCTCGTCGTCGAACGCCGTGACGTCCTTGCACTCCTTGTGGAGCACCGGATTGCCGACGACCGTGATGGGCCGCGAGGCGCCGCGCTCACGGTGGGCGGTCTCCCGCTCCTCGGCCTCCGTGACGTCGTCGACGAACTCCTCGTCCACGCGCCGGTCACCGTCTTGATCAAACACAGGCTGCTGGGCCATCTCCGCCGTACGCCTTCCTGAAAACCCTGATAGTCGCCCTACAGCCTACGGGGACGCGGCGGGCCCCTCAGCAGACCTCTTCAAGATCCCGCCATTCCCGGGTGTCCGGGCTGTCCGCGACCCAGCCGTCCAGCAGACCGCGCACCAGGGCGGACGGCGCCGCGATCCCGCACTCGCGCTCCGGCACCCACAGCGAACCGGAGCCCGCGGTGCGGTGGCCGAGCGGTCCGGGGTGGCCGGGCTCACTGTGGTCGTGCGGGTCGAGGTGCTCGCCCTCGCCCTCGTCGCTGGGCATCCGGCTCTCCGAGCACGTACGGCACAGCAGCCGCACGGAGGAGGACCAGTCCTCGGCGGCGAAGCCCGCGTCGGCCGCCAGCCGCTCCAGGGCGTCCCGGTCGGCCTCCGTGGCGGCCTCCAGGAGCACCACCCAGGTCGGGACCGGGGAGGGCGCCCACAGCTCGATCTCGTCGAAGACCGGGTACGAGGGGCCCGCCGCGGTGGTCCGCTCGCCGTGCGGGACGCCGTCGTGCAGCACCACCTCACCCCAGCGCCGCCCGGAGGACGGCAGCGGGATCGACAGCACCTCGATACGGGCCGGGTCCAGCCGGCGGCCCCAGACGACCTCGGCCTCGCCCTCGGGGGAGAGCCGCACCGCGGCGCTGCCGAGGGCCATACCGAGCGGTTCGCCGGACGGGGACCCGCCGCTGGGGACCTTGAGGCCGTACGCCTGCCAGGCGCGGCGGGCCAGCGGCCAGTCCTGGAGGGCGGTGGCGGCGATGCCGACGTTCCACCAGTCGGGCGCCCCGGCCTCGCGGTCCAGCAGCGCGACCGCGCGCAGCCCGGCGGCCCGTGCCTGCTCCCAGTCGTGCCGGAACTTGTGCAGCAGGGCGAGGTTGAACCAGGACTCCGAGAGCCACGGCTCCATGTCGGCGGCGCGGGTCAGCAGCGCTCCCGCGTCCTCGTAACGGCCGTCGCCGATCAGCGTGAAAGCGCGGTCGGTCGCCTGGCGCCACGAGGCGGAGGGCCGGTGCCGTACCTTGCCGAAGATCCTCACGATTCCCGCCTGCTGGTTGCTCTTGATGCCGCTCCGGAGGTGTCCCGAGAGGCGTCCGGGGCCTTCTGGGGGGCCTACTCGACAACCTGCCACAGATTGCCGCCGGGCTCAGCCCGGTTTGCCGCCCCCTGCGGCTCCTTGCCCTGTGCCGACCCCCTGAATCCCCTGAGAGGGACTCCCTTCGCATCCAACCATGCCCATCTCGGAGGCCGCTCATTACCCATGGGTTCCCTCACGTACGGGGCCGTGCGGAGGCTCAACGACGGGGGTGTGACGGCTGGGGCGGATGGGGCGCGGGTGGAACGCCGCCGGGAGCCCGGCATCCGCCCGCCATCCCCCTTTACCGCCTTAACGGACATAAGCGACCGCAAGGGCACGGCGGGCGAGGCAGCGCGGACACGGCCCCGTCCGCTCGGTGTCGGCCGCCTCACACGGCGCCGCCACCGCAGGCCAGCACCCTGGCCAGTGCCTCGACGACCCGGGGCTCGTGGTCGTGCGCGGTGGACAGCCGCAGCCGCTCCAGGGCGCGCAGCGGGCCGCCCGGCCCCGCGGACTCCCCCGCCAGGTCGTCGTAGGCGTTGACGGTGCGCACGATACGGGCCGTGACCGGCTGCTCGCGGTACGGATCGGCCTGCCGCTCGACGATCACCGCGACCTCGGCGGGAACACCGGTCTGCCGGACCACGGCGCCGCCCAAGAGCGCGATCCGGCGCTGCTGGGCGGGCGGCAGCGGCGCGGTCGCCCCGTCCGGCACCGGGTCCAGCAGCGAGAGCTGGCCGATGTCGTGCATCAGCGCGGCGTATTCGAGGACGTCCAGCTCCGGTGCGTTCAGGCCGAGTTCACGGCCCACGGCGCGGCTGAGCGCGGCCACCCGGCGGGCATGGCCGTGCGGGGTGTAGCCGGCGATCTCGGTGGAGCGGGCCAGCGAGGCGATGGTCTGGCGGTAGGTGGCGCGGACGGCCGCGAACCGGCGGACGGCGCACTGGGTCAGCAGCAGCGGCAGACAGAGCACCGGCAGCGCCCAGAGCCCGGCGACCGCGGTGCCCAGCGAGATGACCACCCCGGTGGCGCAGACCGCCGAGCCGATGCCGGGCAGCGCCCGCAACTCGTCGCGCAGCAGCGGCCCGTACGGCCAGCCCGTACGGGCCCGGACGAGCGCGGCCACCAGGACCGCGTCACACAGCGCGGTCAGCGCGAGCAGGGCGATCAGGACGAACGGGTAGACCGGCCCGGAGGCGCCCCAGGAGCCCAACGTCCCGGTGTTGTAGAGGGGCTGGAAGCAGGTGGCGGCGAAGCCGGTGGTCAGCACCCGGCGGGCGAGGCGGTCGAGCGCGGGTCCCTGGCCGCGCGCGAGCCGCGGGACCAGGCCGACCAGCCCGGCCGCCAGGACCACGGCCACGGTCTGCGGGACGCCATGGGTGGTCGGCTGTCCGCCGGCCTCGCCGAGCAGGGCGTACGCGAGGGCGCCGGCCGCGCCGAGCGGGGCGCCTTCCCGCGCCCCCGGCACCCGCGCGCCCCCGGCCGCGGGGGCGGGGCCCCGGCCCACCAGTTCGCCGACCGTGATCAGCACCCCGAAGGCCAGCGCGAGCCCCGGCTCGGCCAGGCCGTCCCACAGCGTCCGCCCCAGAGACCAGGCCGCCAGCGCGCCGGCCGGGACGTGGACCGCGGCGACCACCCCGCGGCCGCACCGGCCCGGCGGCGCGGTGGGCGGGGCGCCGTCCCCGCGCGCCTCCGCCGCGCGGCGCCCGGCCGGCCGGCCGCGCCGGGGCTCCTGTGCGGCGCCGCTCACCGTGTGCCGTCCCGCCCGGCCCGTTCCGGATGCGGCGCGGGGGGCACCCGTACGGGCTCCACCGGCGCGGGCAGCCCGTCCGCGGCATCCGCCGGCGGGACGTCCCCCGGGCCGGGCCGCCCCGCACCGGGCTCCGGGCCCGCCGTCGTCACCAGGTCCGGCTGCCAGCCGTGGCGGTCCAGGGAGGCCGCCAGCGCGCGGACCATCCGGGGGTCGAACTGCGCGCCGGCGCACTTGCGCAGCTCCGCGACGGCCACCGGCACCGGCCGGGCCCGGCGGTAGGAACGGGTCGAGGTCATCGCGTCGAAGGCGTCGGCGACCGCCACCACCCGTGCGACCTCCGGGATGTGATGGCCCCTCAGTCCGTAGGGGTAGCCGCGGCCGTCCAGCCGCTCGTGGTGGTGCAGGATCGCCGCCCGCGCCTCCTCCAGGAAGCCGATGCCGCGCACGATCTCGTGTCCGTACTCGGGGTGCAGCTCGATGACCCGGCGTTCCTCCGGCGTCAGCGGGCCGTCCTTGCGCAACAGCCGGGTGGGGACGCCGAGTTTGCCGACGTCGTGCAGGATGCCGGCGAACCGCAGCGCCTCCATCCGGTCCTCCGGCAGGCCCAGCTCCCGGGCGATCATCACCGAGGCGCGCCCCACCCGCTCGCTGTGGCCGCGGGTGTAGCGGTCCTTGATGTCCACGGCCTGGACGAGGGCGCGGATGGTGGCCTGGTGGGCGGCGCGTTCCCGGTGGTACTGGGTGAAGACCCAGCAGGACAGGTACATCGGCAGCAGCACCAGCAGCGCCGCCGGCGGCCCGTACGGACTCCGCCACAGGACCGCCATCATCAGCCCGGCCAGGCCGTGCACCAGGTGCGGGCCCAGCGAGCGGGTCAGCAGCCCGCGCCAGGCGGTGCGTACGGGGTGCCGCTCGGCGGTGGCCAGCACCCCGCCGTCGAGTGCCGCGAGCACCGCGCAGAAGGCGGCCGCGGCCACCACGGCGGGCAGCAGCAGGAGGGGGAACCGCGGTGCGGACAGCGGGTGGGGGCCGAGCGCCCGGAACACCTCGGCGGCCGCGCAGCAGGCCAGCGCCAGCTCGGCGGCGTGCCAGAGCCTGCGGGCGGCGGCACAGCGCGGCGCGGCCGGGGCGATCAGCGCACCGGGGACGGCGGCCAGCGCGGCCAGCGGCGGCGGCAGCAGGAAGACCCCGGCGAGCAGGACGGGGCTGGCCCAGCCGGCGGGGAAGCCGCCTGACGCTCCGGGAACCGTGCCGTCCGGGGCCCGGCCGCCCGGCGGCGGGCTGCGGCGCAGCTGTTCGCACAGTCCGTACAGGAGGGCCAGGGCGAGGGCACTGCTCCAGGGGGCGTCGGCGCCCAGTCCCACGGCGGGTGCGGCACACAGCGCCGCGGCCAGTGCGGCGCAGCCGATATAGCCCCGTGCGGCCGCCGGAAGTCCTCGCATCGCGCCCTCCTCGCCCTGCCCACCGCTCCCCCGGGCTCGTGCGGAGCCGGGGACCCCCGTCGCACCGCATCGGCAGTGCGCTCGGGTCGGTGAGAATAGAGGCGCGGGGACGCCGGGGAAGGCGGATCAGCGGATCGGGCGGGACGAGCGCCCCAGCCCTCACCCCTTGGGGTGATGTGCCGCGTTATTCGGCCCGTGCGGCCTCGGTACGTGCATCGGTGGCGCCGGCCGGACCGGTCGCCTCCGCCGCGGCATCCGACTGCTCGCGCTCGGCCTGTTCCCTGGTGGCCTGTTCGAGCACGCTCACCTCGGGGACGGTCTCCCCGGCCCGGATGAGCTCGATCCGGCCCATCACCTTGGAGCGCAGATCGCTGGGGACGTCGTCATGGCCGCAGCAGCGCTTGACGAGCTTCTTGACGGCCTGCTCCAGGCCGTACTTCTCCAGGCACGGCGAGCACTCGTCGAGATGCACCTGGAAGTCTGCGCACTCCCCGGCGGGCATCTCCCGGTCGAGATACTCGTAGAGGTGGTCAAGGACCTCTGAGCAGTCCTTCTCGTGCGGCTCTCCGCAGCTCATGATCCCGAGCCTTTCCGGTCGTGCGCGTCCGACGTCTGCGCGGCCTCCGGGTCACCGGCCGCCGCCCCCGCCGGGACCAGCCCGCGGTCACGGGCGTAATCCTCCAGCATGCCCCGCAGTTGGCGCCGGCCGCGGTGCAGACGGGACATCACCGTGCCGATGGGTGTCCCCATGATGTCCGCGATCTCCTTGTACGCAAAGCCCTCCACGTCCGCCAGGTAGACCGCGATGCGGAATTCCTCGGGGATCGCCTGGAGCGCGGCCTTCACGTCGGAGTCGGGGAGGTGGTCGAGCGCCTGTGACTCGGCGGAACGCAGCCCGGTCGACATGTGCGACTCGGCGCGCGCCAGCTGCCAGTCCTCGATCTCCTCGGCGGCGCTGCGCTGGGGCTCACGCTGCTTCTTGCGGTAGGAGTTGATGAAGGTGTTCGTGAGGATGCGGTAGAGCCACGCCTTGAGGTTGGTGCCCTCCCGGAACTGGTGGAAGGACGCGTACGCCTTGGCGTACGTCTCCTGCACCAGGTCCTCCGCGTCAGCCGGATTGCGCGTCATGCGCAGCGCGGCGGAGTACATCTGGTCCAGGAAGGTGAGCGCGTCCCGCTCGAAGCGTGCGTTGCGCTCGACGGCGCTCTCCTGGGCCTTGTTCTCAGCCGTGCCGTCGGTCCCTGCGTCGGTACCGGTGACCGGACCCACCTCCTCCAACACCGTCCCGGGTCCGGATGCGGACCCACCCGATTCGGAGAATAGACGACGATCCGGTGCGGCCGCCGCTCCAGCCAGGGCGGGCTGCGTGACCTGCATCTGCGACCACGGCAGGTCGGCGGCCGGGCGGGCCGGGCAAGCGATTCCCATGCGGCGGACTCCCATTCCTCGTGCTTCACCGGACGTACTCGGGCGGTACGTATGGCACAACAGCCGCGCCCGCCACGGCATTCCCGGCGCACTGTCAAGGTTTCGGACGGAATTCCGGCCGGCGGTGCGGCGGCCTCCCCGGTCCACCCCCGAGGGCTTGACAAAGCCGCTTGCCGCTTCAGCAATAGAAGGGTGGACGACACCGCGTACGAGCGTGTACTCGCGGAGGTGGGCCCGCGACTGCGGCGGATGCGCCAGGACCGCGGGGTGACACTGACCGCGCTCTCCGAGGCGACCGGCATCTCGGTCAGCACCCTGTCGCGCCTGGAGTCCGGCGGCCGCAAGGCCACCCTCGAACTGCTGCTGCCGCTGGCGCAGGCCCATCAGGTACCGCTGGACCAGCTGGTGGGGGCGCCGGAGGTCGGTGATCCGCGGGTGCGGGCGGCGCCGATCCGGATGGGCGACAGGACGGCGGTTCCGCTGACCCGCCAGCCGGGCGCGCTCCAGGCGTTCAAGCTGATCCTGGACCCGGTCGGCGGCCCCCGCGAGCAGCGCACGCACGAGGGCTACGAGTGGCTGTACGTGCTGTCCGGGCGGCTGCTGCTCCTGCTCGCCGACCGCGAGGTGGAGCTGCGGGCCGGGGAGGCGGCGGAGTTCGACACCCGGCTGCCGCACTGGTTCGGGCCCGCGGGCGACGAGCCCGTGGAGCTGCTGAGCCTCTTCGGCAGACAGGGCGAGCGGATGCACGTCCGGGCCCGCCCGCGTGGCCAGGGCGACTGAGCCGGCCGGGATCGCGGCGCGGGTGGTCCCGGCCCGGTACCCGCCGGACGGCACGCCGGTCCACGGGTTCCGGGCCCGCCCGGCCGCGCGGCCGCCGCCCCGGCCGCCCCGGTCCGTCAGCCGAACATCCCGTCCAGCCAGTCCGCCACCGCGTCCGTGAGGACGGCCATCGACTCCGCCTCGTCCACGCCCGCCTTCTTCGGCACCGCGAAACCGTGATCGCCGTGCGCCACCTCGGTGATCTCCGTCCCCGCCGGGAACTCCGCCGGGCGGCCGAACGGATCGCGCCCGCCCTGGACGACCAGCGTCGGCACCCCGGCGCCGGTCAGCTCGTCCGCCCGGGACTTCTCCGGGCGGCCCGGCGGGTGCAGCGGGAAGCTCAGCGCCACCACGGCCCGCGCGCCCAGCTCGCGCGCGGTACGGCAGGCCACCCGGGCCCCGGCGCTCCGGCCGCCGGCGACCACCGGCAGCCCCGGCTTCTCCAGCGCCGGCCACAGCGCCGTCCAGCCGGTGTCCAGGGTCTTCGGCGCGGGCGCCACCTTCTTGCCGGCCACCCGCCACGGCTGCTCGACCAGCGCCACGGAGTAGCCGCGGTCCGGCAGCGCGGCCGCCAGGGCCCGCAGGTCACGCGCCTCGATACCGCCGCCGGCGCCATGGCTCAGGGCCACCACGGCCCGTGCCGGCCGCGCCGCGCGGTACCAGGTGATCCGGGCGTCGCCCGCCGGTGTCCCGACCGTCTCGGTCTCTTTCGCCGCAGTGCTCATACGCCCATCCTGCCCGCGCCGCACCGGGAAGCGCGGCGCCGCGGTCCGGCGCGGCGGCTCAGAACAGCGTGCCCACCTCGGGCCCGTCGAGCTCGGTGACCAGCTCGGGCCCGTTGTTGCGGACGTTGCTGACGCCGGTCGGGACGGGGTGGGCGCGCAGCAGCCCGGCCGGGGGCGGGGTCAGCAGCTCGCGCACCGCGTCCGGGTCGGTACGGGCCGGGTCGAGCCAGGCGTCCCAGCGGTCCTGCGTCAGCACCAGCGGCATCCGGGGGTGGATGTCGGCCAGCGCCTGCGGCCCGCTGCCGCCGTCCGCCCCGGCCAGCGGGGTGGTCTCGGCCTCGGTGGTGACCACGGTGCAGGTCACCCACCAGGCCAGCGGGTGGTCGCCGGGCAGCGTCCGGTCCCGCCAGAACTCGTACAGCCCGGCCATCGCCATCACGGAGCCGTCCGCGGGCGTCACGAAGTACGGCTGCTTCCGGGGCCGCTTCTTCTTGCCCTGCTCCTCCAGCTGCCGCTCCGCGGCGTCGGTGACCCACTCGAAATAGCCGTCGCCGGGCAGCAGGCACCGACGGGTCGCGAAGGCCTGCCGGAACGACGGCTTCTCGTGCACCGTCTCGGACCGCGCATTGATCATCTTCGCGGCGCCCTCGGGTGATTTCGACCACGAGGGGACCAGGCCCCACTTCAGCGCCCGCAGCTGGCGCACCGGACCGCCCGGCGGAAAGGTCTCGGCCGCCGCGCCCTTGAGGGGACGTTCGAGCACCACGTGCACCGGGTCCGTCGGGGCCACGTTCCAGTTGGGCGCCAGGGTCTCCGCCGGCTCCCACTGCCGCACGCCGAAGAGCCCCACCAGTTCCTCGGGGCGACGACTCGCTGCATACCTACCGCACATGCATGCCACACTGCCATGCCACACGAAGGGGAGACATGGACACCGACCACCTCACGGACATATGGAGCCGCGTGTTCGGGACCCAGCCCGATCCCTCGGTCTGGCTGGTGATCGCCACGGCGGTGCTGGCGCTGGGCGCGGTCGTCCCGCGCACCCCCTGGCGGCTGTCGCGGAACGCCGTCACCATCGCGCACGAGGGCGGGCACGGGCTGATCGCGCTGCTCACCGGCCGCCGTCTGGACGGCATCCGGCTGCACTCCGACACCTCGGGTCTGACCGTCTCACGCGGCAAGCCGACCGGTCTGGGCATGGTGCTGACCGCGGCGGCCGGCTACATCACGCCATCCCTGCTCGGTCTGGCCGGCGCCGCGCTGCTCGCCGCGGGGCACATCACCGCGCTGCTGTGGGGCGCCACCGCACTGCTCCTGGCGATGCTCGTCATGATCCGTAACGCCTACGGCGTGCTCACGGTCGTGCTGACCGGCGCCGCGTTCGTGCTGGTCTCCTGGCTGACGACGCCGGACGTGCAGGCGGCGTTCGCGTATCTGGTGGTGTGGTTCCTGCTGCTGGGCGGGGTGCGGCCGCCGTTCGAGCTCCAGGGGAAGCGGCGGCGCGGAGGGGCCGTGGACTCCGATCCGGACCAGCTGGCGCGGCTGACGCACGTCCCGGCGTTCGTCTGGCTCGGCCTCTTCCACGTGGTGACGCTGTGCTCCCTGATCGGCGGCGGGCGCTGGCTGCTCGGTGTCTGACGTCAACCGCCCCGCGCCGTAGGCCGGTTCGCGCGCGGGCCCGGCCGGTGCTCCCGCCGCGCGGGCGGTTCCGGCACGTGAGCGCCCTGACCGTGCCGTGTTTCCCCGGGCTTACGCCGCTTTTGATCAAGATCGGCACCCTTGCTCAGCCATTAAAGTAAGGGCATGACCGAGAGCCCCGCACATCCCGCCCTGTGGCCCGCCCCCCTCGCCTCCGGGGCCGTCGATGCAACCGTCACCGTGCCCGGCTCCAAATCGGTCACCAACCGCGGTCTGGTCCTGGCCGCCCTCTCCGCCGAGCCCGGCTGGCTGCGCCGGCCGCTGCGCTCCCGTGACACGCTCCTGATGGCCGAGGCGCTGCGCACCCTGGGCGTCGGCATCGAGGAGACCGCGTCCTCCAGCTCCGCCGGTTCCGCGGACGCCGCCGGGCAGGGCGGCGGCGGGGAGGCCTGGCGGGTGATCCCGGCGGGGCTGCACGGCCCGGCCACCATCGACGTCGGCAACGCCGGAACGGTCATGCGCTTCCTGCCGCCGGTCGCCGCCCTCGCCGACGGCCCGATCCGCTTCGACGGCGACCCGCGCTCCTACGAACGCCCGCTCGGCGGGGTGATCGACGCGCTGCGCGCCCTGGGCGCCCGGATCGACGACGACAGCCGCGGCGCGCTGCCCATGACGGTCTTCGGCAGCGGCGGCCTGGACGGCGGCCGGGTCGAGATCGACGCGTCCTCCTCCTCCCAGTTCGTCAGCGCGCTGCTGCTGTCCGCGCCGCGCTTCAACCAGGGCGTCGAGGTACGGCACGTGGGCGCGGCGCTGCCCTCCATGCCGCACATCCGGATGACCGTCGACATGCTGCGCAGCGTCGGCGCGCAGGTGGACACCCCGGAGGCGGGCGGCGAGCCCAACGTCTGGCGGGTCACCCCGGGCGCACTGCTCGGCCGCGACCTGGTGGTCGAGCCGGACCTGTCCAACGCCCAGCCGTTCCTGGCCGCGGCGCTGGTCACCGGCGGCCGGGTCACCATCCCGGACTGGCCCGAGCACACCACCCAGCCCGGTGACGCGCTGCGCGAGATCTTCACCACCATGGGCGGCTCCTGCGAGCTGACCGACCGCGGGCTGACCTTCACCGGCAGCGGCCGTATCCACGGCATCGACGTCGACCTGAGCGAGGTCGGCGAGCTGACCCCCGGCATCGCCGCGGTCGCCGCGCTGGCCGACTCCCCCTCCACGCTGCGCGGGGTGGCGCACCTCCGGCTGCACGAGACCGACCGGCTGGCCGCGCTCACCAAGGAGCTCAACGAGCTCGGCGGCGACGTCACCGAGACCGCGGACGGTCTGCACATCCGGCCGCGCCCGCTGCACGGCGGGGTCTTCCACACCTACGAGGACCACCGGCTGGCCACCGCCGCTGCGGTCATCGGCCTGGCCGTCGAGGGCGTGGAGGTGGAGAACGTCGCCACCACCGCCAAGACGCTGCCGGACTTCCCGGCGATGTGGTCGGACATGCTCGACCCGGCGGCCGTGTCCGCCCGGAGAGGCTGAGGGCTGACGCCGCCATGCGCCGTTACGGAAAGAACCCCGACGAGGACGACATCCGCGTCCGCCCCAACCCCAAGGGCAACCGCCCCCGCACCAACATCCGCCCCAAGCACGAGGACGCCGGCGAGGGCCTGGTCCTGACCGTCGACCGGGGCCGGCTGACCTGCCTCATCGAGGGCCGTACGGTCACCGCGATGAAGGCCCGCGAACTGGGCCGCAAGAGCGCGGTGGTCGGCGACCGGGTCGCCGTCGTGGGCGATCTGACCGGCGCCAAGGACACCCTCGCCCGGATCGTCCGGGTCGAGCCGCGCTCCTCGACACTGCGCCGTACGGCCGACGACGACGACCCGTTCGAGCGGGTCGTCGTCGCCAACGCCGACCAGCTCGCGATCGTCACCGCGCTCGCCGACCCCGAGCCGCGCCCCCGGCTCATCGACCGCTGCCTGGTGGCCGCCTACGACGCGGGCCTCGACCCGCTGCTGGTGCTCACCAAGTCCGATCTGGCGTCCGCGGACACGCTGCTGGAGTCCTACGGCGCGCTCGGCGTCCCCTACCTCGTCACCAACCGCGACGAACTCGCCGACGGCAGCGCCGCCGAGCACATCCGGGCCTCGCTCACGGGCCGTATGACGGCCTTCGTCGGGCACTCCGGCGTCGGCAAGACCACCCTGGTCAACGCCCTGGTCCCGGAGCGCCGCCGGGCCACCGGGCACGTCAACGCGGTCACCGGCCGCGGGCGGCACACCACCACCTCCGCCCTGGCGCTGCCGCTGCCCGACGACTCGGGCTGGGTCATCGACACCCCCGGCGTCCGGTCCTTCGGGCTGCACCACGTCGACCCGTCCCGGGTCATCAACGCCTTCCCTGACCTGCAGCCGGGCACCGCGGACTGCCCGCGCGCGTGCAGCCACGACGAACCGGACTGCGCGCTGGACGCATGGGTCACCGACGGCCACGCCGATCCGGCCCGCCTCTACTCCCTGCGCCGCCTCCTGGCCACCCGGGAACGACGCGAGGGCGACTGATCGCCGAAGTTTGCCCCCACCCCTCCGAGGTAAAGGCATAATCACACCAAGGTCGGCGCAGCGGTCCATCACGCCCTGATCGCCCGGAAGGGGCCTTAGGGAGTGATTCTGACGCCCCGTCGTCGCTCACCCGGGACAGGCCCCGGGGTCTGTCCGCCGGACAGGCCCTGGCTGACGGAGGCAATGGGACATGGCGATGGCGTGGCTGCTGGTCGTGGTGGCGGGGATTCTGGAGACCGGCTTCGCGGTCTGCCTCAAGCTCTCGCACGGCTTCACCCGCCTCTTCCCCACCATCGCGTTCGCGGCCTTCGCCCTCGGCAGCTTCGGCCTGCTGACGCTGGCGCTGCGCCGGCTCGACGTCGGCCCGGCGTACGCGGTGTGGACCGGCATCGGTGCGGCCGGTACCGCGATCTACGGCATGGTCTTCCTCGGCGACGTGGTCTCCACCCTGAAACTCGTCTCCATCACGATGGTGATCGTCGGGGTGGTCGGACTCCAGCTGTCGGGTTCGGCGCACTGACCCGGCCCCCCGCGCACCGACCCGCCGGCCATTCACCCCCGCCTCCGTGACAGCCCGTCAGCGGCACTGCCCCGGCGGCACACCGCCCGGCATCCGGGCGAAGGCACCCCGTACGAGCCGGGACACCGCCTCGGCCTCCAGCTCCCGGCGCGACCGGGCCGGGACGCGCCCCGGGGCCGGCGCCGCCCCGGGCGTCACCGGCGCGACGACACAGGCCAGGGTCAGCCGCGCCGCGGTCTCGCAGGCGGTGCACAGGGCGGGCAGCTGCTCCTCGGGCCAGTCGGACTCCAGCGCCGCGACCGCCTGAGCGCAGAACCGGCCGACGAGTTCGGCTGGCCCCGGCAGCGGCCCGTTGCCCCGCGGCGCGGCCCGCGGCGCGGGGATGCCGGGCCGGGCAGCCGGGGGCGGCGCGGCCTCGGCGGCCGCCGAAGGGGCCGGCAGCCGGTCGTTCCAGCAGCCGGTCAGTGCGGCCCTGACCAGGGGGTTGGCGCGCGCGGTCCGCAGTGTCCAGGCGGCCGCGGCCGCCACCCGGCCCGCCGCGTCACCCCGGGCACCGGCGGCCGTGGACCTCGGGTCCAGCGCCCGCGCGACCCCGGCGAGGTAGTTGTCGGTCTCCCGGCGGACCAGGGCGCGGGCCAGCCCCTCCTTGCTGCCGAACTCGTTGTACAGCGTCTGCCGGGACACCCCGGCCGCGGCCGCGACATCGACCATCCGCACGGCCGGCCAGGCCCGTTCGGTCAGCGCCGTGTAGGCCGCGTCCAGCAGGGATTCACGCGCTGCGGGCATCCGTCGCCTCCCCGGCCGCCGGCCCCGGGT
This sequence comes from Streptomyces sp. NPDC001219, assembly GCF_053597915.1. Taxonomy (NCBI): domain Bacteria; kingdom Bacillati; phylum Actinomycetota; class Actinomycetes; order Kitasatosporales; family Streptomycetaceae; genus Streptomyces; species Streptomyces sp. NPDC001219. The sequence goes on from NZ_JBSFJF010000020.1 coordinate 117,758, forward strand.
GACCGGTGTGGGCACAGAATTGACGCACCGCCAGATACTGTCAAGGGCCGCCGCAGCGGGGCCGCACCGGCGGCGCGCGGACCGCCACACGCCGGGCGGCGCACGGCCGTGTGACTCCGGCGTATACCAATGGATACTGTTCGCACATGCCCGACTATCACGATGATCTTCGTCTCGGCCATGTGCTCGCGGACGCCGCGGACGCCGCCACCATGGAGCGCTTCAAGGCACTCGACCTCAAGGTCGAGACCAAACCGGACATGACGCCGGTGAGTGAGGCGGACAAGGCCGCCGAGGAGCTGATCCGCGGCCAGCTCCAGCGGGCCCGGCCACGGGACGCGGTGCTCGGCGAGGAGTTCGGCAGCGAGGGCGCGGGGCCGCGCCGCTGGATCATCGACCCGATCGACGGCACGAAGAACTACGTCCGCGGGGTGCCGGTCTGGGCGACGCTGATCGCACTGATGGAGCGCGGGGAGGGCGGCGACCGCCCGGTGGTCGGCATCGTCTCGGCACCGGCGCTCAACCGCCGCTGGTGGGCCGCCGACGGTCTGGGGGCCTTCACGGGCCGCAGCCTGACCTCCGCGACCCGGCTGCAGGTCTCCCAGGTCGGCCGCATCCAGGACGCCTCGTTCGCGTACTCGTCGCTGACCGGCTGGGAGGAGCGCGGCAAGCTGCCCGGTTTCCTCGACCTGAGCCGGGACTGCTGGCGCACCCGGGGCTACGGCGACTTCTGGCCGTACATGATGATCGCCGAGGGTTCGGTGGACATCTGCGCGGAGCCGGAGCTGTCACTGTGGGACATGGCGGCCTGCGCGGTGGTGGTGAAGGAGGCCGGCGGGCAGTTCACCGGACTGGACGGCAAGCCGGGCCCGCACAGCGGCAACGCGGCGGCCTCGAACGGCCTGCTGCACGAGGACCTGCTCGGCTACCTCGGCGACTCCCCGCACTGACCTGCGGCGGAGCCCACCCTCGGACAAGCGTCCAACAGTTCCCCCTTGTTGCATCGGCGGAGGCATGTGAACATGAGAATCCCCCACTTTGTGAACTTGTGAATTCCTTCGCAAGCACATTCACCAAGGAGGTGGCTCCACTCCATGCCCATGTACGTCAAAGACGCCATGAGCACGGTGGTCCTCACCATCGGGCCCGCTCACACCCTCCGCCAGGCGGCTCAGCTGATGGCGGCCCGCCGCATCGGCGCGGCCGTGGTCCTCGACAACGACAACAGCGGCATCGGCATCCTCACCGAGCGCGACATCCTCAACTCCCTCGGCGCGGGTGAGAACCCCGACCGGGAGACCGCCCAGACCCACACCACCCCGGACGTGGTCTTCGCCGCTCCGGACTGGACCCTGGCCGACGCCGCGGACGCGATGGTGCGCGGCGGCTTCCGCCACCTGATCGTGCTCAACGACCAGGAACCGGTCGGCGTGGTGTCCGTACGCGACATCATCCGCTGCTGGTCCCCCGCCACGGAACGAGCCCGCGCCGTGCCCGCCTGAGCCGGAGCACCCCGACACCACACACGGAGAGGCCGGAGCCCCATGGCATCCGGCCTCTCCGCTTGTTACGGCAAGCGACAATTGAGCAACCCCCACGGCGCGCAACCACCTCCGCGAAAGCGGCGGCGACTTAGCCGCAAGAGGGGGCCGCCCCCTCAGCCGCGCAGGGCCTGGACCGCGGCGTCGAGCCGCTTGCCGTAGTCCGCGTCCGCCTTGCGGAAGTTCTCGATCGCCCGCTGGGCGATGTCGTCGCGGGAGACCTGGGAGATGAAGCCCGCCAGGTTGTTGATCAGGCGCTCCTTCTCGTCCTCGGCCATCAGCCGGTAGAGGGTGCCGGCCTGGACGAAGTCGTCGTCCTCCGCGTGCGAGGGCGCGACGTGCTCGCCGGTGGGGCCGGTCACGGTGGCCGGCTGCCACAGGGGGCGGCCGGTCTCGTCCGGACCGCCGAAGCTGTTGGGCTCGTAGTTCTTCCGGCCGGCGTGACGGCCGTCGTAGAGCACACCGTCCCGGCCGTGGGTGCGCGCCTCGGTGGCGTGCGGGCGGTTCACCGGCAGGTGGTCGGCGTTGATGCCGACGCGGTAGCGGTGGGCGTCGCCGTACGCGAAGAGGCGGCCCTGCAGCATCTTGTCGGGGGACGGGCCGATGCCCGGCACGAAGTGGTGCGGGGAGAAGATCGACTGCTCGACCTCGGCGAAGACGTTCTGCGGGTTGCGGTTGAGCTCCAGCTTGCCGATCTCGATCGGCGGGTAGTCCTCGTGCGGCCAGACCTTGGTGAGGTCGAACGGGTTGAAGCGGTACTGCGCCGCGTCGGCCGCGGGCATGATCTGCACCTGCACCGTCCAGGTCGGGAACTCACCCCGCTCGATGGCCGTGCGCAGGTCGCGCTGGTGGCTGTCGGGGTCCTCACCGGCGAGCTTGTTGGCCTCGTCCTGGGTGAGGTTCCGGATGCCCTGGTCGGTCTTGAAGTGGTACTTGACCCAGAAGACCTCGCCGGCCTCGTTGTTCCACTGGAAGGTGTGCGAGCCGTAGCCGTTCATGTGGCGGTACGAGGCGGGGATGCCGCGGTCACCGAAGAGCCAAGTGACCTGGTGGGTGGCCTCGGGCGACAGCCCCCAGAAGTCCCAGACGTTGTCCGCCTCCTGGGAGCCGGTGTAGGGGTCGCGCTTCTGGGTGTGGATGAAGTCCGGGAACTTGATGGCGTCCTTGATGAAGAACACCGGGGTGTTGTTGCCGACGAGGTCGTAGTTGCCCTCCTCGGTGTAGAACTTCAGCGCGAAACCACGCGGGTCACGCACCGCGTCGGCCGCGCCGAGGTTGCCCGCGACCGTCGAGAAGCGCAGGAAGGTCTCGGTCTGCTTGCCGACCTCGGAGAGGAAGTTCGCGCGGGTGTACTCGGTCACATCGGCGGTCACCGTGAAGGTGCCGTACGCACCGGCGCCGCGGGCGTGCACGATGCGCTCCGGGATGCGCTCACGGTTGAAGTGCGCGAGCTTCTCGATCAGGAGCTGGTCCTGGATGAGGCCGGGTCCGCCGATGCCGGCCGTCTCGCTGTTCTGGTTGTCCCCCACCGGGGCACCGGACTCCGTGGTCAGCGGTCCAGCGGTGCTCTCTACCGACACGTGCGCCTCCTGAAAAGTCTTCTCCACCTGCCCTTGGCTTGCGCCGGTCACGATCCTACATTGGACAATGTCTAAGTCAAGAAGGGGGCGAAACTCGTACCTGATCCGGTGATGGACGACCGCTGCTACCCTGGCTCTATCTGACTGATAGGTGAATGGCATGAGTGACCTGCTTGAACGGCTCCGGGGACGCGGCTGGCGGCTGACCGCGCAGCGACGCGTCGTCGCCGAGGTCCTCGACGGGGACCACGTCCACTACACCGCCGACGAAGTGCACGCACGGGCCTCCGCCCGGCTCCCCGAGATCTCCCGCGCGACGGTCTACAACACCCTGGGTGAGCTGGTGTCGCTCGGCGAGGTGATCGAGGTGAGCACCGACGGCCGGGCCAAGCGCTACGACCCCAACGCCCACCACGACCACCAGCACCTGGTCTGCTCCCGGTGCGGCACGATCCGGGACGTCCACCTCCAGGGCGACCCGCTGTCCGCGCTGCCCGAGCCGGAGCGCTACGGCTTCCAGGTCTCCGAGGTCACCGTGACCTACCGGGGCATCTGCCCCAACTGCAGCGCCCCGTCCTGACGCCACGGGGAGCCGGCCTCTCTTCCGGCCACTCCCCCGCGTCACGTCGTACGCCCCACCGAGCCCGCGCCCGTCCGGCCGCGGGCTCCTTCGCGCGCCCGCACGCCCCCTCGCCCCGGCTTCCGTCACCACACCCCCACGCCTGTACACCCCCACGCCTGCACACACCGCACACGCATGCCCGCACACCCCTTGCCTGAATCTGACGGACCGTCATATCGTCGGCGGGCCGCGCTTTCCGGCCACCGGACCCACCGGCCCCGGGGCCCCGCTCCACGGCGGCACCCTGTCCGCACTCCGCAAGGAGCACCCCGTGGGAGAGCCGCCCCCGTCCTCCGCAGCGCACCGCACCGCCGACGGCCCGGACGCCCCGCCGGCCCTGCGCGCCCGCGCGCTGACCCGCTCGTTCGGCCGCGGCGGCAAGACGCTGACCGCGCTCGGCCCGCTCGACGCCGCTGTCGCGCCGGGCGAATGCGTCTGTGTCGTCGGCCCCTCCGGCTGCGGGAAGTCGACCCTGCTGCGCATCGCCGCCGGGCTGCTGCGCCCCACCGGAGGCGAGCTGGAACTCCGGGTGAGCGCCGGCCGCCCGGCCGCGATGATCTTCCAGGACTACGGCATCTACGACTGGAAGACGGTGCTGGGCAATGTCCGCTTCGGCCTCGACCTCCAGCGCGTGCCCCGTAAGGAGGCCGACGCACGGGCCCGCTCCTGGCTCGCCCGGATGGGACTCGCCGACTTCGCCGCCGCCTACCCGGCCACGCTCTCCGGCGGTATGCGCCAGCGGGTCGCCCTCGCCCGCGCCCTCGCCGTGGAGCCCGGCATCCTGCTGATGGACGAGCCGTTCGCGGCCCTCGACGCCCAGCTGCGCACCGTCCTCCAGGACGAGCTTCTCGCCCTCACCCAGACCACCCGCACCACCACCCTCTTCATCACCCACAGCCTCGACGAGGCCCTGGTGCTCGGCGACCGGGTCCTGGTGATGTCCGCCCGGCCCGGCCGGATCATCGCCGAACGCCGCCCGCCGTTCGGCCGCCCGCGCACCGGAGAGGTCCGCGCCACCCCCGAATTCACCGCCCTGAAGGCCGAGTTGTGGCAGCTGCTGCGGGACGAGGTGGACCGGAACGGCCCGGCGCGCCGCACCGCCGAGGGGGCCGTCCCCGCATGACCGCCCTCCAGCCCCGGCCCGGCCACGAGGGCGGCCCGCCCGACCGCCTCCTCGTCCGCCGCCCCGGCCCCCGGGAACTGCGCCCCGCACGCACCCACCGCCGCCGGCGCACCCTGGAACTCTCGCTGGCCGTCGCCGTTCCACTGCTGCTCGTGCTGCTGTGGCAGCTGGCCGCCGACCGGTCCTGGCTCGACGCCCGTATCTATCCCGCGCCGTCGACGATCCTGGCCGACGGCTGGGAACGGGCCCTGGCCGGTGAGCTGTGGCCGGACGTGTGGGCCACGCTCCGGCGCGTCCTGGCCGGCTACGCCGCCGGGACCGTCACCGGCTACCTGCTGGGCCTCCTGATGGGCTCGCTGTCCCTCGTACGGGCCGCCCTCGAACCCCTCCTGGACGCCCTGTACGTGGTCCCCAAGCTGGCCCTGTTGCCGGTCTTCCTCAACATGTTCGGGCTCGGCGAGGGCCCGCAGGTCGCGCTCGTCGCCGCCACCGTCTTCTTCTTCGTCTGGATCTCGACCATGGCGGCGGTGCTGGCCATCCCCTCCGGCCACCGCGACGCGGGCCAGGTCTTCGGCGCGGGCCCCTGGCAGATGTTCCGGCACGTCCTGCTGCCCGCGTCGCTGCCCGCCGTCCTGGTGGGGGCCCGGATCGCGGCGGGCGTGGCCGTCCTGGTCATCGTCGCCTCGGAACAGATCGCCGCCACCGACGGCCTCGGGCACCTGATCTTCGACTCCCGCGCCCTGTTCCAGAACGACGTGATGTTCGTCGGCATCGTCTGTGTGGCCGTCCTCGGGGTGCTCTTCTCCGAACTGGTGCGGCTGGCCGGGCGCTTCCTCACCCCGTGGGCTCCCCGCGACCGCGGCCGCCCCCACAGCTGATCCCGCACCGCCCCGTCCGACCGGACGCCGCCCCGTACGGAGGTCCCATGCGCTTCCGCACCACCACTGCCGCGCTGATCGGCGCACTCGCCCTCGGCGCGGGCTGCGCGGCCCCCGAGAGCCGGCCCGCCGATGCCCGCCCCCGCACCATCGAGCCGGTGGCGGGCTGCGGTACGGCCTCCTGGACCGACCCCGCCGGCCTCGCCCCGGACCGCGCCCCGGCCCGCTGCGACAAGGGCGCCCCGGCCCCGCGCCCGCTCAGGAAGCCCCGCACGCTCACGGTCGCCACCGGCACCCTCAGCGCCGAGTACGTGGCTCCGCTGCGCCTGGCCCTGGCCCGTGGGGAGTTCAGGAAGGAGGGCCTGGACGTCCGGCTGAAGGTCCTGCCCACCCCGGAGGCGCTGCCCCTGCTGGCCAAGGGCGAACTGGACGCCCTCTGGGCGGCCCCGGAGGCCGCCGTCGTCAACGGCGTCAACGGCGGCTTCGACCTCCGCTGGGTGGCCGGCAACTTCTCCCCCGGCCCGAAGTCCAAGAGCGGCCTGTGGGTACGCCTGAAGAGCGGGGAACGCGCCGCCACGGTCCCGCTGACGGGCACGAAACTGGGCACCATGATCGGCAAAGGCTCCGTGATCATGTACCCGATGACCAGGGCCTTCGCCGATCACGGCGCCCGGCTGGACTCCGTCGCCTTCCAGCAGCTCGGCTCCGCCGACGTCCTGACCGCCCTCACCGGCGGCGGCGTGGACTCCGCCTGGCTGCTCGACCCGGTCTGGCGGCGGGTCGACGGTGACCGGAGGTACGCCTTCCTCGGCGGCCAGCCCCGGGGCGAGCCGCTCGGCGGCGCCCTCTACGGCCCGGCGCTGCTCCAGCAGGACCCGGACGCCGGCGTCGCCTTCCTGCGCGCCTACATCCGCACGCTCAACACCTACTTCGCCGGCGACTACAAGGCCGACCGGTCCTTCGTCGCCGAACTCGCCGAGCTGCTGGACGTCGACCCGGAGATCCTGGCCTCGGTGCCCTCTCTCCGGATGGACTGGGAGATCAGAAAGGGCACCGTGGACCGGCTCCAGAAGGCCTACCGCGCCGCCGGCGTCACCAAGGGGGCACCGCTGCCGGAGGACCGGCTCGTCGACCGCGGCATGTACGCGGAGGCGGTCGGCCACCGGCTCCGCAGATAAGCACGACGAAGGCCCGGATTCCCATGGAATCCGGGCCTTCGTCTTTCAGTAGCGGGGACAGGATTTGAACCTGCGACCTCTGGGTTATGAGCCCAGCGAGCTACCGAGCTGCTCCACCCCGCGCCGTTGTGTTCCACACTCTAACCCCGGCCCGACGACCAGCGCAAATCCCTTCCGCGGGCCCCGGAACCGGGCCGCCGGCCCCGGTCCCGGAGCGCGGACGGCGTCACCGCCGCCCGCTATGCGCTCAGCTCCTCCTGGAGCGCCGTCCGCAGCCGCGCCGCACGCTCCGCCACCTCCGGCGGCCCCAGCTCCACGGCGCGCGCACACCAGCTCTGCGCCTCCGCGAGCGCTCCACGCCGGGCGGCGAGCAGCGCCAGCCGGAGCGCCGCCCGGCCGTGTCCGGCCTCGGCGGCGCGCTGCCACCACAGGGCGGCCTCCGGAAGGCTGCCCTCACGGGCCAGCAGCAGCCCGAGGTTGAAGGCACCGTTGCGGCTGCCGGCCTCGGCCGCCGCGCGGTACCACTCGGCGGCCTCGACGGTCTCGCCACGAGCCGCCGCGAACATGCCAATCCGGACCTGGGCGCGGCGGTGGCCCTGGCGCGCGGCCCGCTCGTACCACTGCATGCTCTCGTCGTCCGCCGCACGCTCGCTGTCCGCCAGCCCCTCACCCGCGGCCGTCGCCCGGCGGTCGAGGAGATCCGCGAGCCGGAAGGCCGCCTCGGCGCTGCCGCCACCGGCCGCACAGCGCAGATTCCGCTCCGCGTCCTGCAGCTCACCGTCGCGCAGCTGCACGATGGCGACCTGGAGCGCCGCCTCGGTGTGCCCGGCCGCGGCCGCCCGCTCGTACCAGGTGTGCGCCGTACGCTCCGCGCCCCGCCCGGCGAAGAGAATGCCCAAGTTGAACGCGGCATCCACACTGCCCGCCTCGGCCGCCTTGGAGAACCACGGCTCGGCCCCCGAGGCGTCGCCGCGCTGGAGCAGCAGGATGGCCAGCGCGTTGGCGGCCTCGCGGTGCCCGGCGTAGGCGGCCCGGCGGTACCACTGCTCACCGCGCCCCTCCCGGCCCTGCTCGGCACAGAGCAGCCCGATGTTGTAGGCGCCGTTGACGTCCCCGGCGTCGAGCGCGACGCGGTACCAGCGCTCGGCGGTCTGCAGCTCGCCACGGTCGGCGTGCAGCGCACCGAGCGCGTTGGCAGCGTTGCCATCGCCGTCCTGGGCGGCCCGCCGCCACCATTCCGCGGCACTCTCCTCGTCCCCCGCGTCGCGCAGCAGGAAGCCCAGCGCACAGGCGGCGCGCGCCTCCCCGTCCTTGGCGGCGGAGAGGTACCAGCGCCCCGCCTCCTGGACGTCGCCGCGCTCCTCCAGCAGCGCGCCCAGCTGCAGCGCGGCCCGCCGGTGGCCGCGCGCGGCGGCCTGGCGGTACCACTGCTCGGCCTCCTCCTGCTGATTCAGCTCCCCGTACGCGGGCACGGCGCGGTGGTCCGCTTCGTACCCCTCCTCGATGAGCCGGGCGAGGCGGTACGCGGCCTCGCGGTGGCCGCGCTCGGCGGCCGTACGGAACCAGCGCTCCGCGCCGATGTCCCCGCGGTGCTCCAGGAGGTCGGCGAGTGCGTAGGCGCCCAGGCAGTGTCCGGACTCGGCGGACTGGCGCAGCCAGTACTCGGCGGCCGGCTCGTCCCCGCGTTCGCGGTAGTGGCGCCCGAGGGCGTGCGCGGCGGCGGCGGAACCGGCCACGGCGGCGATCCGCCACCAGCCGGCCGCCTCGTCCCCGTAGCCCCGCTGGTGGAGCAGGACGCCCAGGTTGTTGGCCGCGGCGCGGTCACCGGCGGCGGCCGCGGAACGCAGGTGCGGTTCGGCGCCGTCGAGGTCACCGCGGCGCAGCAGCATCGCGCCGAGCGCGCTCATCGCGGCGGTGTCGCCCGCCTCGGCGGCCCGGCGGTGGCCGGACTCGGTCACGGCATCGGACGCCTCGGCGGCCTCGGCAGCCTCCATCGCGTCCATCTGCAGGTCGGATTCGCGCCCGTCGTCGGGCGCATGCACAAACCGGTCCGTCTCCAACAACCTTGCCTTGTCCCCCATAAGCCCCATCGTCGCATCACCTGTAACCCGCGTACACCTGGTATACCGCAGCCAGTGAGGTCACTTCAGCGGTTTGTCGACTTCCCGACACGACGACTTGTCAAACTCAAGCACACACCTTCCCCACATGGGCCGTGCGACCCGGCCTTTCGCCGGTATCCGTCTGAACACACGACGAAGGCCCGGATCGCTGAAGATCCGGGCCTTCGTCTTTCAGTAGCGGGGACAGGATTTGAACCTGCGACCTCTGGGTTATGAGCCCAGCGAGCTACCGAGCTGCTCCACCCCGCGTCGTTGTGTCCACAAGGTATCACGGTGATGGACGGCCCCCGTACCGAAGCGGCCCTGTGGCCGCCGGTTCGCACCGGCGGCCACAGGGCCGGGACAGGGGCCGGCAGGCTCAGCTGCCCGGCTTGCCGCTCTTCTCGGACGCCTTCGCCGCCCGGTCCAGCGCCGCCTTCAGCTTCTTCTGGGCCTCGCCGTAACCGGCCCAGTCGCCCCCGGCACGCGCCTTCTCGCCCTCCTCGTAGGCCTTCTGCGCGTCGGCGAGGGCCTGCTGCACCGTCTGGTCGGACGGTGGCTCGCCGCCGGTGTCGCCGCCACCCGGTGGCTCCTCCGTGCCCGTACTGGGCGCCTTCTTGCCGAAGACCACATCCAGCGCGTCCTTGAGGGAGTCCTCCAGGACGGGCTTGTTGTCGCCGTAGCTCACCAACACCTTCTTCAGGAGCGGGTAATTGGTGTTGGCGCCGCGCAGATACACCGGTTCGACATAGAGCAGTCCGCCGTCCAGTGGAACGGTCAGCAGATTGCCGTACTCGATCTCCGAGTCGCCGAACTTCTTGAGGATGTTGAGCTCATTGGCGATGACCGGATCGGAGTTGAACTTCGACTGCACCAGCTGCGGGCCGGGCACCGGAGTCTCCGACGGCAGCTTCAGCAGCCTTATCTTGCCGTAGTCCGCGCTGGTCGCGTTGGCGTCGACGGCCATGAACGCACCCAGGTTGTCGCGCTTGTTGGGCGTGAAGGTCGTCGTCAGCGAGAACGCGCGGTTCTTCTGGTCCGGCATCTTCATGCTCAGGTAGTACGGCGGGACCGCGTTGCCCGACTTGGTGGTCGGGTCGTTCGGGATCTGCCAGCGCTCGGAGCCGGTGTAGAAGGTGCCGGGGTCCTTGACGTGGTACGTGGTCAGCAGCTGGCGCTGCACCTTGAAGAGGTCCTGCGGGTAGCGCAGGTGCTCCTTGAGCGCCGGGCTTATGGCGCTCTTCTTCTCGACCGTGCCGGGGAACGCCTTCATCCAGGTCTTGAGGACCGGGTCCTTGTCGTCCCACTGGTAGAGCTTCACCGAGCCGTCGTAGGCGTCCACGGTCGCCTTGACGGAGTTACGGATGTAGTTGACCTGGTTCTGCTGGGCCACCACCGCCCGCTGGCCGTCGGTGAGCGAGTCGGCCGTGCTGTCCCCGAGCGTGGTGCGCGAGGCGTACGGATAGCCGTTGCTGGTGGTGTAGGCGTCGACGATCCACTTGATCCGGCCGTTGATGACCGCCGGATAGGCGTCGCCGTCGATGGTCAGCCAGGGCGCCACGGATTCGACGCGCTCCTTGGGCGTGCGGTTGTACAGAATCCGCGAACCGTCGCCGATCGCACCGGAGTAGAGGATCTGCGGCTCCCCGAACGCCACCGCGTACGCGGCGCGGTTGACCGGGTTCCCGAGGTTGACGCCGCTCTTGCCCTGGTAGCTGTAGCTCTTCTCGCCGCTGTCGTCGGAGTAGTCCAGTTCCTTCTGCGGACCGCCGACGATGGAGTACTGCGAGGTCTTCTCGCCGTAGTACACCCGCTGCTGGTAGCGGCCGAGCTGCCCCTTGGCCGGCAGATCCGACTCCGTGTACTTCGGACCGCCGCCCTCGGCGGCCTCCGTCCCCTTGGCGGCGACCGCGCCGTAGCCGTGGGTGTACTTGAAGTGGTCGTTGATCCAGTTGCGCTCGGGGATACCGGCGATGTTCAGCTCACGCAGACCGATGACGGTGTCCCGCTCGGCACCGTCCTTGTCCTTGTAGCGGTCGACGTCCAGGGTGGAGGGGAACTGGTAGTACCCCCGCACCTGCTGCTGTTGCTGGAAGGCCGGCGAGACCACGTTGGGGTCGAGCAGCCGCATGGCGGCCGTGGTGTCGGCGTTGTCGCGCAGCCGCTGGCTGTCCGCCTTGCCGGTGGGCTGGTAGTCGCCCTTGTACGGCGTGACCTCGGAGTCCTGGATGCCGTACGCGTCCCGGGTCGCCTTGATGTTCTGCTTGATGTACGGCGCTTCCTTGGCCTGCTCGTTCGGCTGGACCTGGAACTTCTGCACGATCGCCGGGTACAGCCCGCCGATCAGGACCGCCGAGAGCACCATCAGGCCGAAGCCGATCACCGGCAGCTGCCAGGTCCGCCGCCAGAGGGTGGCGAAGAACAGCACCGCGCAGATCGCCGCGATGAAGAACAGGATCGTCTTCGCCGGGAGATAGGCGTTGGCGTCGACATACCGCAGGCCCGTCCAGTTGTCGGCCGACTTCAGGCCACTGGACTTCACCGCGAGGCCGTACCGGTCGAGCCAGTACGCGATCGCCTTGAGCGAGACGAAGATCCCCAGCAGCACCGACAGATGGCCGGTCGCCGCCGCCGTCGCCCGCGAACCGGGGCTGGTCAGCCGCAGCCCGCCGTAGAGGTAGTGCGTCAGCGCCGCGGCGACCAGGCACAGCACCGCGCAGGCGAAGCCGAAGCTCAACAGGAAGCGGTACCAGGGCAGGTCGAAGGCGTAGAACGCGACGTCCATCCCGAACTGCGGGTCCTTCGTGCCGAACGGGACGCCGTTGACCCACTGCAGCCAGGTGCGCCACTCGCCGGAGGCGGAGGCACCGGCGATCAGGCCGACCACCGCCGTGATCGCGATCAGCGCCCACTTCTTGAACGGCGCGATGCTCATCCGGTAGCGGTCCAGGCTCTGCTGCTCCATGGACATCGCGCTCAGCGGCGGCCGCAGCCGGTGCGCCAGCCAGATGTTGACGCCGACGGCCACCGCCATCACGACGCCGAAGGAGAGGAACAGACCGATCTTGGTCGACAGGGTGGTCGTGAAGACCGAGGAGTACTTGACCGATCGATACCAGAGCCAATCCGTCCAGAACCCTGCAAACATCACGAAGAGCATGGCCAGTACGGCCAGCACACCCAATGTCATGAGCAGGGTCCGGATCCGCCGCGAAGGCCGGCCGACTCTGATCCGTGGCCCTGTCGGGCCTCCGCCGCGGTCCGGCATCTGGAAAGCCAAGGTGCGCACCTCGAAGTTCGCTGTCGTGTGGAGCAGGCCCGGCGATAGTAGGACCCACCGATGCAACTTACGAAGGCTTTACTCAGTTCCCGCTTTCCGGGGTACACAAGGCACGATGTTGAGCATGACTGACCTTCCTGTTGACGGCACCCCCCTCGCCGCCGACCCCCTGACCCGCGCCGTGCTCGAGATCGACGAGTACAGCGCCGGGCTCGGCTGGGATCAGCCGGCCCGACTGTTCGCCCTCGTCGACACCGCCAAGCTGCGCGCACAGGAGCCCTCGCTCGCCGCCCAGCTCGGCATCGACGACTCCACCAGCGCGTCACTGACCCCCGTGGAACAGGACGAGATCCCGGCGGGCGCCCCGCTGGACGAGTTCCTGGCCACCATCGCCTGGCCGGACGCCGTCGCCGGCTGTGCGCTGACCGTCGAGCGGCTGATGCTGCCGCCGTCCGCCGAGGAGTCCGAGCCCGCGGGCATGGACGAGGCGCGGCTCGCCAAGTGGGTCGCCGAGCACCCGGACCGCCAGGAGGTCCGGATGACGGTGGCCGTGCTGCGCGACGGACGCCGTGAGTCGGCGCTGCGGCTGCGCGAGAAGGACTCCACGTCCGAGGTCCTCACCGGCTCGGCGCTGGTGCCGGGCCTCGCGGAGGCACTGGCCGCGACCTTCGAGGCCTGATCACGGCCCGCTGAGGGCCCCGGGCCGGGCGATGCGCGTCCGGTCCCGGGATCTCCCCGGGGCGACTCCGTACTAGGACCTGTCGTCAAACTCCCGCCTGCCCCGCGGCGCCTGGTACGCACGCTCGCCGCGTTGTCGGGTTCGCCCCGATACACCCAGTATCGGGGCGACCCTCCGCCTTGCGATCG
>NZ_JBSFJF010000021.1:0-128144 GCF_053597915.1 Streptomyces sp. NPDC001219
GACCTCGACGACATCCTGCGCCGCTGCGCGGAGACCGTGGAGCTGGGCGGCACCCAGATCATGTTCCAGGGCGGCCACCACCCGGACTACGGCGTCGAGTACTACGAAGAGCACTTCTCCGCGATCAAGAAGGCCTTCCCGCAGCTGGTCATCCACTCGCTCGGCGCCTCCGAGGTCGAGCACATGGCCCGGATCTCCAAGGTGTCGGTGGAGGAGGCCATCCAGCGCATCCACGCCGCCGGCCTCGACTCCTTCGCGGGCGCCGGCGCCGAGCTGCTGCCGGCGCGCCCCCGGAAGGCCATCGCCCCGCTGAAGGAGTCCGGCGAGCGCTGGCTGGAGATCATGGAGACGGCCCACGAGCTGGGCGTGGAGTCGACCTCCACGATGCTGATGGGCACCGGCGAGACCAACGCCGAGCGGATCGAGCATCTGCGGATGATCCGCGACGTCCAGGACCGTACGGGCGGCTTCCGCGCCTTCATCCCGTACACCTACCAGCCGGAGAACAACCACCTGAAGGGCCAGACGCAGGCCACCCTCTTCGAGTACCTGCGCATGATCGCCCTCGCCCGGCTCTTCTTCGACAACGTCGCGCACATCCAGGGCTCGTGGCTGACCACCGGCAAGGAGATCGGCCAGCTGTCGCTCCACTACGGCGCGGACGACCTCGGCTCGATCATGCTGGAGGAGAACGTGGTCTCCTCCGCCGGCGCCAAGCACCGCTCCAACCGCATGGAGATCATCGACCTGATCCGCAAGGCGGACCGGGTCCCGGCGCAGCGCGCCACCACCTACGAGCACCTGCTCGTCCACGACGACCCGGCCAACGACCCGGTCGACGACAAGGTCGTCTCGCATCTCTCCTCGACCGCGATCGAGGGCGGCACGGCACATCCGGAGCTGAAGCTCGTCGAGGCCAACTGAGCCCCAGGTGCTGACGCTTCACCGTGTCCGCGGTGTCCGGACCGGCCCGGACGGGGAGCCGGTCCCCGGGCATGCGGTCGTCGTCGACGGCGCCCGTATCGCGGCCATCGGCCCGTACGAGGAGCTGCTGGCGGCCTACGGCGACCGGGCGCGCGTCCGGGAGTGGGACGGTGTGCTGACGCCCGGCCGGCATGAACCGGAGGGCGCCGCGCTGCTGGAGGGCGCCTACCAGCCCGACCCGCGCGAGGCCGACGAGCTGGGCAGCGAACCGGTCACCGGCGCCGCGCTCGCCGCGCTCGACATGACCGAGACCCGCTGGGGCGCCGGCGCCCGCCGGGGTCTGCAGCGTCTGCTGGCCGCCGGGACGACCTCGCTGACCGGGCCGTTCACCCGGCCCGCGGTCCGTACGGCGGTCCGGCGGTCCGGGCTCGCGGAGCCGCCCGGCGGCCGCCCCCGCACGCTGACCGCCGGCGGCCCGGCCGACTTCGCGGTCCTCGCCGCGGACGGCGGCTGCCTGGCCACCGTCCTCGGCGGCCGTCTGGTGTACCGCCGCCGCTGACGGCACGCGTACCGGGCCGTGCCCGGTGCGTCCCCCGGCCCCGGCACGGTGGACAATGGCCGGGTGACCCGAGCATCCCTGGACAAGCAGCCGCACGAAGTCGCCGCGATGTTCGACGACGTGGCGGCGCGCTACGACCTCACCAACGACGTGCTCTCCCTGGGGCAGGCGCGGCTGTGGCGCAGGGAGGTGGAGCGCGCGGTGGCCGCCCGGCCGGCCGAGCGGGTGCTCGACCTCGCGGCCGGTACCGGCACCTCCTCGCTGCCGTTCGCCAGGGCCGGGGCGTACGTGGTGCCGTGCGACTTCTCCGTCGGCATGCTGGGGGAGGGCCGCAAGCGCCATCCGTGGCTGCCGTTCACGGCCGGGGACGGTACCCGGCTGCCGTTCGCCGACGCGGTGTTCGACGCCGTCACCATCTCCTTCGGGCTGCGCAACATCCAGGACACCGACGCCGCGCTGGCGGAGCTGTACCGGGTCACCAAGCCCGGGGGCCGGGTGGTGATCTGTGAGTTCAGCGAGCCGACCTGGGCGCCGTTCCGGACCGTCTACACCGAGTACCTGATGCGGGCGCTGCCGCCGGTCGCCCGCGCGGTCAGCAGCAACCCGGACGCCTACGTCTACCTCGCCGAGTCCATCCGCACCTGGCCCAACCAGCCCGAACTCGCCGCCCGGCTGCAGGGCGTGGGCTGGACCGAGGTGGCCTGGCGCAATCTGACCGGTGGCGTCGTGGCGCTGCACCGCGGGCGCAGGCCGGCCGAGAGCTGACACCGGCGGGCGGCGGGGGCGGCGCCTCCGCCCGTCCCGCGTCCGGCCGTTGTCACCGTCCGGCCGAGGGGGCGCGGGGCGCCGCGGACGGGTCCGCGGCGCCCTTTCCCGTATGCGTCGGGGTGTTCACAGATCCAGCCGGTGGCAGTACGCCTCCCGCCGCCCGGTCGGCGTGATCACTGTTTCCTCCTGCCGCATGCCGAGCCGCCGGGTCACCGCGAGCGACCGCTCGTTGCGCGCGTCCACCATGGCGACCACACGGCGGACGCCGGCCGCCCGTACGGACTCCAGCGCCGCCTGCGCCGCGGCCGTGGCGTAGCCCCTGCCCCAGGAGGCACGGGAGAGCCGCCAGCCGATCTCGATCTCGCCCGCCGGGCCCCAGTCCCACGGCCACGGCTGGGCGCCGGTGAAGCCGAGGACCGTGCCGTCCTCCGGGTCCACCAGCGTGTACAGGCAGAATCCACGCTCCGCGTGGTGGCGGCGCTGGCGGGCGGTGAGCTCCTCGTAGACGGAGAGTTCGGCCGGTGCGCCGCCGTGGAACTCCATGACGTCCGGGTCGTTGAAGACCCGGTGCCAGTTCATCGCGTCCTCATCGGTGGGCACGCGCAGCTCGACGGCGGGAAGCGGTCGGTGTGCGGGCGGGGTGTTCACAGACTTCACGGCACAACCCTTCAGGTTCTGATCACCACGGCCCCCATAGACTGACGTGCCCGGTGCCGGTCGGCACCCAGATATCCAGATATCGACTTTCCGGGAGACAGCGCCGTGACCGATTCCGCGTCCGTGACCGATTCCGTGAGCCCCGCCCGATCGGAGCACAGCGCGGATGTGATCGTCGTCGGTGCCGGGCCGGCGGGCTCGGCGACCGCCTATCACCTCGCCAAGTCCGGCCTGGATGTGCTCCTTCTGGAGAAGACCGCCTTCCCGCGCGAGAAGGTCTGCGGCGACGGGCTGACCCCGCGCGCCGTCAAGCAGCTGGTGTCGATGGGCATCGATATCTCCGAGGAGGCGGGCTGGCTGCGCAACAAGGGCCTGCGGATCATCGGCGGCGGCTCCCGGCTCCAGCTCGACTGGCCGGATCTGGCCTCCTACCCGGACTACGGCCTGGTCCGTAAGCGCGACGACTTCGACGAGCAGCTGGCCCGGCAGGCGCAGAAGGCCGGGGCGCGGCTGTACGAGCGCTGCAACGTGGGCGCGCCGATCGTCCACGAGCTGACCGGCCACATCACCGGTGTGCACGCCAAGCTCGGCGAGGAGAAGACCCCGGTCACCTTCCACGCCCCGCTCGTCGTCGCCGCTGACGGCAACTCCACCCGGCTGTCGCTGGCCATGGGCCTGCACCGGCGCGAGGACCGCCCCATGGGCGTGGCCGTCCGTACGTACTTCACCTCGCCCCGCCACGACGACGACTACCTGGAGTCCTGGCTGGAGCTGTGGGACCGCCGCGGCGCCCAGGACCGGCTGCTGCCCGGCTACGGCTGGATCTTCGGCATGGGCGACGGGACGAGCAACGTCGGCCTCGGCATCCTCAACTCCAGCTCGGCCTTCAAGGAGCTGGACTGGCGGGAGATCCTCAAGGCCTGGTGCGCCTCGATGCCCGCCGACTGGGGCTACACCCCGGAGAACATGACCATGCCGATCCGCGGTGCCGCGCTGCCGATGGCCTTCAACCGCCAGCCGCACTACACCAAGGGCCTGCTGCTGGTCGGTGACGCGGGCGGGCTGGTCAACCCGTTCAACGGTGAGGGCATCGCCTACGCCATGGAGTCCGGCGCCCTCGCCGCCGAGGTCATCGTGCAGGCGCACGCCCGCGCCACGTACGCGCAGCGCGAACTGGCCCTGCAGCGCTACCCGAAGATCCTCAAGGACACCTACGGCGGCTACTACTCCCTGGGCCGAGCCTTCGTGAAGCTCATCGGCAACCCCAAGGTCATGAAGGTCGCCACCCAGCGCGGGCTGACCCACCCGCTGCTGATGCGCTTCACCCTCAAGATGCTCGCCAACCTCACCGACCCCACGGGCGGCGACGCGATGGACCGCATCATCAACGGGCTGAGCAAGGTCGCCCCGAAGGCGTGAAATCGGCGGGGCCGGTCCGGGACGGAAGATCCCGGGCCGGCCCCTTTCGTGCCGCCGCCCGTCAGCCGGCGGGTACGGGGAGTCTGCGCGCCGGGTCCGGGGACGGCAGCCGGCGGGCCGGGGCGGTCAGCCGCTCGGCGCCCGGCGGGACCGGCACCGCCGCGAAGATCGCGTTCTGCTGCTCCTGGAGTTCCCGCACCCGCGCGGGCGGGGTGCCGGGCAGCCGCTGCTCCTCGTACAGCTTGTGCGTCTCCAGCTGCGCCGCCTTGCTCTCCGGGGTGTGGAACTGGACCTCGAAGAGCTGGCCCGAGCGGGGCGCGCGCCAGGCGGAGTTGACCGCCTTGTAGCCGGCGGCACGGTGCCAGGTGTTGGCCCAGCGGGTGGAGTCGTTGCCCCAGGCGGCCAGCAGCCCGGCCGCGGTGCGCACGCCCTGGCTGTAGGTGCCGGACGGCCACTGGAGGGTGAAGCGGACCGCGTCGTTGACCTGGCGCAGCGAGGCGTCCACGGTCTGCCCCGGTGTCTCCCGCATCCAGGTGGCGACCTTGCGCTTGAGCGAGTCCGGTGACTTCAGCCGCTGGTCGAAGCCGGTCAGCTCGGCATGGCTGATTCTGGCGGCCGCCCGTACCTGGGGGCTGATGGAGCGCTCGGCCTGCCGGGCGCGGGCGACGAAGCCGTCCACCTTCCTGTTCTCGGCGGCCGTCAGATGCAGGCCGTGCTGACGCCAGCCGCCGTCGGGGGCGGGGCCGGCGGGCCGGGCGGCGGACGGGGCGGCGGAAGGGGCCGCGGCGGTCGCCGGGGGGACGGCGCCCAGGCCGAGCGCGGTGGCCAGGGCGGCGGCCGTCGCGGCCCGGCTGACGAGGCGGTGGGCGGTACGCGGGGTGTTCATCGAAGCGCGGTTCCTCTCTCTGCGATGCCGCATGCCGCAAAAGCGGCATCTGCGGCACAGGGCGAGAGGTGCAACGGCGCGCACCGCGTCCCGGTAGCTCCACGGGCGGGCTTCGTGCCCGTACCTGGCTTGATCGTGGCGCCGGTCGGCGCGAAACGATCCGTCGGACGGCGGTGACGGGGCTCTGGGACAGCGGGCCCGCCCGGCGCCCCGGACACACGAAGGACCGTCCCTCCCGAGCGGCGAGAGGAGCGGTCCTTCGGTGACGTCGTGCGGGTGGTGGTCCTAGAGGACGCGCACCGCGCCGGTCGGCATGTCGTAGTCGAGGGGGCGCTCGACGATGCCGGTGCTGGAGTTCTGGGCGCCGATGAACTTGCCGTCGCCGACGTAGACGCCGACGTGGTAGGCGCTGCCCGCGCTGCCCCAGTAGAGGATGTCGCCGACCTGGAGGTTGTCCAGGCCGACCTGGGTGCCCTGGGTGGACTGGTCCTGGGAGACCCGCGGCAGGTCGATGCCGATCTGGCTGAACGCGGCCTGCGTCAGGCCGGAGCAGTCGTACGAGGAGGGGCCGCTGGAGCCCAGCACGTAGGCCTTGCCGAGCTGCGCCTTGAGGAAGGAGACGAGCGTGGCGGTGCTGCCGGTGGCGTTGGACGCGGGAGCGGACAGGGTCGAACGCTCGGAGGAGCGCGAGGCACGGGCCTCGGCGGCCTCCTTGGCCTTACGGGCTTCCTCGGCCTTCTTCTTCGCCTCGGCCTTGGCCTTCTTGACGGCCTCGGCCTTGTGCTTCTCCGCGGCCTTGGCGGCCTGCGAGAAGGCGTTGTCCTGGAGCGCCTGGCGCTCGTAGTTGAACGCGGCCTGCTCGGCCGTGTCGGCGCTCCTGGCGGCGCTGGTGGCGAGCGCCGTCGTGATCGTCGGCATCTCCTGGGTTTCGGAGACGGGCTTCGACGCGGCGTTGGCCGGCACGGTGGCGCCGGTCACCGCGAGGGTGAGGAAGCCACCGGTCACGCCCGCGCGCAGCGCCCGCGAGGACGCGGAAGGACGGCGGGGCTTCCGGTGGCTGGGTATGAGTGCGTTCGGGGACATGGCAACAACGGCTATCAGGAGCCGCTGGTTGCTGCCAAGAAAGGTGCAGTGCGCCACACTTGACGTGTACGCGACGAACAAACCGGACTTTTGCCCTGCGTGCCGCACCGGCAGCGGGATGTCCGAATTTCGCGATCATGTTCCTACGCATGGCATTTGCTGCTCCACGCGGGCCCGGCGGGGGCTTACCACTTCCTCATCCGCCACGCCAAGGCTTCCCGGGCGTCAAGCACTTAGTGCTGGAAATAGCGTGGGATAGGTCACTCTTGAGTGTCCGTTATGTTCCCGTGATCTGACGTCGGCCACTCGCTCGTGAACGGAAGCACGTACCGGCGATCACGACCGGGTCACGAGCGGGCCGCGCCGACGGGCCCGCCGCATATACCAGTTGGTCGCGTCCAGCGCCAATTTGCCTGGATCGGCAACCACTTGATATTGGCCATCGCGCGCTGACCAGCGGTAACACGCGTGAATGTCACCTCTCGTGATCACTCGCGCGCTTCGCGTATGAAGATCACCGCTCATCCGACTTCATGATCCTTCGCCGGGTGGTGGAGATCACAAAGGCGTTGTCCACCCCCGTGTCGCAGATCACAGACCAGCGGGCATAAGATGCAGGCGCTCGGGCTTGTGAACTGCCTCACATGTGCACGATCTCCATGGGGCAGCCGGAGGGCCCGTGCGGACCGCCATCCAGTCATCGTCGACTGAAGGGAGCGAGGACGGTGAACGCTTACGCGCCCATCCTCGTACTGGGAGCCCTCGGGGCAGGCTTTGCGATCTTCTCCGTCGTGATGGCCACCCTCGTCGGGCCCAGGCGCTACAACCGGGCCAAGCTCGAGGCGTACGAGTGCGGAATCGAGCCGACGCCACAACCGTCCGGTGGCGGCCGCTTCCCGATCAAGTACTACCTGACGGCGATGCTCTTCATCGTCTTCGACATCGAGATCGTCTTCCTCTATCCCTGGGCCGTCACCTTCGACGCCCTGGGGCTTTTCGGGCTCGTCGAGATGCTCCTCTTCGCGCTCACCGTCTTCGTCGCCTACGCCTACGTCTGGCGTCGTGGCGGCCTGGAATGGGACTAGGGGGCACACATGGGACTGGAAGAGAAGCTGCCGAGCGGCTTTCTGCTGACCACTGTCGAGCAGGCCGCGGGCTGGGTGCGGAAGTCCTCGGTCTTCCCCGCGACCTTCGGACTGGCCTGCTGCGCCATCGAGATGATGACCACCGGCGCCGGGCGCTACGACCTCGCCCGCTTCGGCATGGAGGTCTTCCGCGGCTCACCGCGCCAGGCGGACCTGATGATCGTGGCCGGCCGGGTGAGCCAGAAGATGGCGCCCGTGCTGCGGCAGGTCTATGACCAGATGCCGAACCCGAAGTGGGTGATCTCCATGGGGGTTTGCGCCTCTTCGGGCGGCATGTTCAACAACTACGCGATCGTGCAGGGCGTCGACCACATCGTGCCCGTCGACATCTATCTGCCGGGGTGCCCGCCGCGTCCCGAGATGCTGATGGACGCGATTCTCAAACTCCACCAGAAGATCCAGAACACCAAGCTCGGGGTCAATCAGGAGGAGGCCGCCCGCGAGGCGGAGGAGGCGGCGCTCAAGTCCCTGCCGCTGATCGAGATGAAGGGGCTGCTGCGGTGAGTGAGCAGAAGAACCCCGAGGGTTCCGGCGAGCAGAACGGCCAGAACGGTCAGGACGAGGCCGTTCCCGCGCAGCGCGAGGACACCGGCGAGGCGATCGGCACCCGCCGCGGCATGTTCGGCGCCAACAACGGCGGGGACACCAGCGGCTACGGCGGCCTGGTCCGTACCGTCCGGCTGCCCGGCGCCTCCCAGCGGCCGTACGGCGGACCGCGCGGCACCGAGGAGGGCTACGGCGAGTTCGACGAGATCGCCGACGAGCTGGAGGGCGCCCTCGACGAACAGGGCCTGGTCCCCGAGAACGTCATCGAGAAGACCGTCGTGGACCGCGCCGAGCTGACCTTCCACATCGAGCGCGGCCGGCTGCCGGCCGTCGCCAGGATTCTGCGCGACGACCCGGCGCTGCGCTTCGAGCTGTGCACGGGGGTGAGCGGGGTGCACTTCCCCGGTGACAAGGGCCGCGAGCTGCACGCCGTCTACCACCTGCGCTCGATCACCCACAACCGGCTGATCCGGCTGGAGGTCTCCGCCCCGGACGCCGACCCGCACGTGCCCTCGCTCGTGGAGGTCTATCCGACCAACGACTGGCACGAGCGGGAGACCTACGACTTCTTCGGCCTCGTCTTCGACGGCCACCCCGCGCTGACCCGGATCATGATGCCGGACGACTGGCAGGGCTTCCCGCAGCGCAAGGACTACCCGCTCGGCGGCATTCCCGTCGAGTACAAGGGCGCCCAGATCCCGGCTCCCGACCAGCGGAGGTCGTACAGCTGATGACTACTGCACCGCACTCCCACTCGTCCGGCCACCGCACCTCCAGCGACTTCGACACCCGGGAGTCCCTGGCCCGCGAGACCACCGAGGGCACCGTCTACAACGTCTCCGGTGGCGACTGGGACGAGATCGCCGCGGCCGCGGTGAAGGCCGACGACGAGCGGATCATCGTCAACATGGGGCCGCAGCACCCGTCCACCCACGGGGTGCTCCGGCTGATCCTGGAGATCGACGGCGAGACCGTCACCGAGGCCCGCTGCGGGATCGGCTACCTGCACACCGGCATCGAGAAGAACCTCGAATTCCGGACCTGGACGCAGGGCACGACCTTCGTGACGCGGATGGACTACCTGACGCCCTTCTTCAACGAGACGGCCTACTGCCTGGCCGTGGAGAAGCTGCTCGGCATCACCGGCGACATCCCCGACCGGGCGTCGGTGATCCGGGTGCTGCTGATGGAGCTCAACCGGATGTCCTCCCACCTCGTGGCCATCGCCACCGGCGGGATGGAGCTGGGCGCCACCACGATCATGATCTACGGCTTCCGCGACCGGGAACTCATCCTCGACCTCTACGAGCTGATCACCGGCCTGCGGATGAACCACGCCTACATCCGGCCCGGCGGCCTCGCCCAGGACCTGCCGCCGGGCGCGGTCGACCAGGTGCGTGAGTTCGTGAAGAAGATGCGGAAGAACATCGGCGAGTACGACAAACTCGCCACCGGCAACCCCGTCTTCAAGGGCCGGATGGAAGGCATCGGCTATCTCGACCTGGCCGGCTGTATGGCAACCGGCGCCACCGGGCCGATCGTGCGCTCCGCCGGACTGCCGCACGACCTGCGCAAGACGCAGCCGTACTGCGGCTACGAGGACTACGACTTCGAGGTGCCGACCGCCGACACCTGCGACTCCTACGGCCGGTTCCTGATCCGGCTGGAGGAGATGCGGCAGTCGCTGCGGATCGTCGAGCAGTGCCTGGACCGGCTGGAGCCCGGCCCGGTGATGGTCGCGGACAAGAAGATCGCCTGGCCCGCCCAACTGGCCCTCGGGCCGGACGGCCTGGGCAACTCCCTCGACCACATCAAGAAGATCATGGGCACCTCCATGGAGGCCCTGATCCACCACTTCAAGCTGGTGACCGAGGGCTTCCGGGTCCCGCCCGGACAGGCCTACGCGGCTGTCGAGTCGCCCAAGGGCGAGCTGGGCGTGCATGTGGTCAGCGACGGCGGCACCCGCCCCTACCGGGTGCACTTCCGCGACCCGTCCTTCACCAACCTGCAGGCCATGGCGGCGATGTGCGAAGGCGGCCAGGTCGCCGACGTCATCGTCGCCGTCGCGTCCATCGACCCCGTGATGGGAGGCGTCGACCGGTGAACGCCACTCCGGCAAACCAGGACGTGCAGCTGGGGATGCCCGCGCTCCCCGCCCCCGACTACCCGGCGGACGTACGGGCCCGGCTGGAGGCGGACGCCAGGGAGGTGATCGCCCGCTACCCCGGAGCGCGCTCGGCGCTGCTGCCGCTGCTGCACCTCGTCCAGGCCGAGGAAGGGCACGTCACCCGCACCGGCATCCGCTTCTGCGCCGAGATGCTCGACCTCACCACCGCCGAGGTCACCGCCGTCTCGACCTTCTACTCCATGTACCGCCGCAAGCGCAGCGGGGACTACCAGGTCGGGGTCTGCACCAACACGCTGTGCGCGGTGATGGGCGGTGACGCCATCTTCGAGGACCTCAAGGAGCACCTCGGCGTCGGCAACGGCGAGACCACCGAGGACGGCGCGGTCACCCTCGAACACATCGAGTGCAACGCGGCCTGCGACTTCGCCCCGGTCGTGATGGTCAACTGGGAGTTCTTCGACAACCAGACGCCGGAGTCCGCCCGGCGGCTCGTCGACGACCTGCGGGCCGGGCGGACCGTCGAGCCCACCCGCGGTGCGCCGTTGTGCACCTTCAAGGAGACGGCCCGGATGCTCGCCGGCTTCCCGGACGAGCGGCCGGGCGCCGTCGAGGCCACCGGCGGCGCCGGCCCCGCCTCGCTGATCGGGCTGCGGCTGGCCAAGGGCGAGGCCGCCCCCGGCCGCGGCGCCGACCATGTCGTCTCCCCGCGGACCACGGCCGACGGCCCGTCCACCGGCGAGCCCCCGTCCGGCCACCCCGACGACGAGGCGCCCTCGGGCCACCCCAGCTCCCATGAAGCACCGCAGCAGACGTCGGCCTCGGATGACCACCACCCGGCAGGCCCCACAGCAGAGGAGGGGGAGTGATGACGGTGGCAGCCGAACACGGCGGTGCCTCCCGGCGCGAGGCCGGCGGGGAGACCCACCCCGAGAAGCTTCTGACGCCCGTCCTGTCCGCCTTCTGGGACCAGCCCGCGTCCTGGACGCTGGAGTCCTACCGCCGGCACGAGGGCTACGAGGGGCTGCGCAAGGCGCTGGCCATGCCCCCGGACGACGTCATCGCCTACGTCAAGGACTCCGGGCTGCGCGGCCGCGGCGGCGCGGGCTTCCCCACCGGGATGAAGTGGCAGTTCATCCCGCAGGGCGACGGCAAACCGCACTACCTCGTGGTCAACGCCGACGAGTCGGAGCCCGGGACCTGCAAGGACATCCCGCTGCTCTTCGCGAACCCGCACTCCCTCATCGAGGGCATCGTCATCGCCTGCCACGCGATCCGGTCGAACCACGCCTTCATCTATCTGCGCGGTGAGGTCGTGCCCGTCCTGCGGCGGCTGCAGGAGGCCGTGCGCGAGGCCTACGCGGCGGGCTTCCTCGGGCGGAACATCCTGGGCTCGGGGCTCGACCTGGACGTGATCGTGCACGCGGGCGCCGGCGCGTACATCTGCGGTGAGGAGACCGCGCTGCTGGACTCCCTGGAGGGCCGTCGCGGACAGCCCCGGCTGCGCCCTCCCTTCCCGGCGGTGGCGGGCCTGTACGCCTGCCCCACTGTCGTGAACAACGTCGAGTCCATCGCCTCGGTTCCCGCCATCATGAACCGGGGCAAGGACTGGTTCCGGTCCATGGGCAGCGAGAAGTCCCCGGGCTTCACGCTCTACTCGCTCAGCGGCCATGTGGCCAACCCCGGCCAGTTCGAGGCCCCGTTGGGCATCACGCTGCGCCAGCTGCTCGACATGAGCGGCGGGATGCGGCGCGGCCACCGGCTGAAGTTCTGGACGCCGGGCGGCTCCTCGACGCCGATGTTCACCGACGAGCACCTCGACGTCCCCCTCGACTACGAGGGCGTCGGCGCGGCCGGCTCGATGCTCGGCACCAAGGCGCTGCAGTGCTTCGACGAGACCACCTGTGTGGTCCGGGCGGTCACCCGCTGGACCGAGTTCTACGCGCACGAGTCCTGCGGCAAGTGCACGCCCTGCCGTGAAGGGACGTACTGGCTGGTGCAGTTGCTCCGGGACATCGAGGCGGGCAAGGGGCGGCCCGGCGACCTCGACAAGATCGACGACATCGCCGACAACATCAACGGCAAGTCCTTCTGCGCCCTCGGCGACGGCGCCGCCTCGCCGATCTTCTCCTCGCTCAAGTACTTCCGCGAGGAGTACGAGCAGCACCTCAACGGCAACGGCTGCCCCTTCGACCCGGCCAGGTCGACGCTCTGGGCCGACAACGACGCTCACCTGGGGGTGAAGGCATGACCGTGACGACCACGGGGTCGGACAGCGGCTCCGCAGCGGGTCCCGCGGGAGGCGGCGGGCCGGCGATCCCGCCGGAGGACCTCGTCACCCTGACGATCGACGGCATCGAGATCTCCGTCCCCAAGGGGACGCTGGTCATCCGTGCCGCCGAACTCCTCGGCATCGAGATCCCGCGCTTCTGCGACCACCCGCTGCTGGACCCGGCGGGCGCCTGCCGGCAGTGCATCGTGGAGGTCGAGGGCCAGCGCAAGCCGATGGCCTCCTGCACCATCACCTGCACCGACGGCATGGTCGTCCGGTCGCAGCTGACCTCGCCGGTGGCCGAGAAGGCCCAGCGCGGGGTGATGGAGCTGCTGCTGATCAACCACCCGCTGGACTGCCCGGTCTGCGACAAGGGCGGTGAGTGCCCGCTGCAGAACCAGGCGATGCAGGTCGGCGACCCGGAGTCGCGTTTCGAGGGCAGGAAGCGCACCTTCGCCAAGCCGGTGCCGATCTCCACGCAGGTGCTGCTGGACCGCGAGCGGTGTGTGCTGTGCGCGCGCTGCACCCGCTTCAGCAACCAGATCGCCGGCGACCCGATGATCGAACTCGTCGAGCGCGGCGCCCTCCAGCAGGTCGGCACCGGAGAGGGCGACCCCTTCCAGTCGTACTTCTCCGGCAACACCATCCAGATCTGCCCGGTCGGCGCGCTCACCTCCGCCGCCTACCGCTTCCGCTCCCGCCCGTTCGACCTGGTCTCCTCGCCGTCGGTGTGCGAGCACTGCGCGGGCGGCTGCGCGACCCGTACGGACCACCGGCGCGGCAAGGTCATGCGGCGGCTGGCGGCGAACGACCCCGAGGTCAACGAGGAGTGGATCTGCGACAAGGGGCGGTTCGCCTTCCGCTACGCGCAGCAGCGCGACCGGCTGGAGCAACCCCTCGTGCGCAGCGCGGAGTCCGGTGAGCTGGAGCCGGCGAGCTGGCCCGAGGCGCTGGCGGCGGCGGCCCGCGGGCTGGCCGCGGCCAAGGGGCGCACCGGCGTGCTGACCGGCGGCCGGCTGACCGTCGAGGACGCCTACGCCTACGCCAAGTTCGCCCGGATCGCGCTGAACACCAACGACATCGACTTCCGGGCCCGGGTGCACAGCGCCGAGGAGGCCGACTTCCTGGCGTCCCGGGTCGCCGGGCGGGGCCGCGACCTTGGGGGCACCTCCCGGACGGAGTCTGGGGGAGGCGGGGGTGTCACGTACACCGCGCTGGAGCAGGCGCCGGCCGTGCTGCTGGCCGGGATCGAGGCCGAGGAGGAGGCCCCGGGCGTCTTCCTGCGACTGCGCAAGGCGCATCGCAAGAGCGGCCAGCGCACGTACGGGCTGGCCGGTCACGCCTCGCGCGGACTGATCAAGGCGGGCGGCACGCTGCTGCCGTCCGCGCCCGGCACCGAGACCGAATGGCTGGACGCGCTCGCGGGCGGGGTCGGCCTGGAGGGCGAGGGCCGTACCGCGGCCGAGGCGCTGCGCGCCGACGGCGCGGTGATCGTCGTCGGTGAGCGGCTGGCGGCGGCGCCCGGCGCGCTGACCGCCGCGATCCGCCTGGCGTCGGCCACCGGCGCCCGCCTGGTGTGGATTCCCCGGCGGGCCGGCGAGCGCGGTGCCCTGGAGGCGGGCGCCCTGCCCGGTCTGCTGCCGGGCGGGCGGCCGGCCACCGATCCGCGGGCCCGCGACGAGGTCGCCGCGGCCTGGGGCGTGGCCGCGCTGCCGCACCGGCACGGCCGCGACACCGGCCAGATCATCGAGGCCGCGGCCACCGGCGAGATCGGCGCGCTCCTGGTGGGCGGCGTCGAGGTCGCCGACCTTCCGGACCCGGCCCGTGCGCTGGCCGCGCTGGACGGGGTCGGCTTCCTGGTCAGCCTGGAGCTGCGGCCGTCGCAGGTCACCGAGCGGGCGGATGTGGTCCTGCCGGTGGCGGCCGTGGTGGAGAAGGCCGGCACCTTCCTCAACTGGGAGGGCCGGGCGCGGCTGTTCGAGGCCGCGCTCAAACCCGACCAGATGACCCGGCGGCATCTGCCGCCGGACGCCCGGGTGCTGCACATGCTCGCCGACGCCCTCGACGTCCATCTGGCGCTGCCGGACCTCCGCGCCGTACGCCGCGAACTGGACCGGCTCGGTGGCTGGGACGGCCCGTACGCGGGTGAGCCGGTGGCGAGCGGGCGTCCGCTGCCCCGCCCCGACAGCGGTGAGGCCGTCCTCGCCGGACACCGGCTGCTGCTGGACCGGGGCCGGCTCCAGGAGGGCGACGAGGCGCTGGCCGGCACCCGGCACGCCGCGGTAGCCCGGCTGTCGGAGACCACCGCGCGGGAGACCGGTGTCAAGGACGGGGACCTGCTGGCGGTCACCGGTCCGGCCGGGGCGGTCCACCTGCCGCTCCAGGTCACGCCGATGCCCGACCGGGTGGTGTGGCTGCCGCTCAACTCCACGGGCGGTGGCGTCGCCGCCGACACCGGGGCGCAACCCGGTGACCTGGTGAAGATCTCCGCCGCCCCGGGCACCCCGGCGCCGGCCGAGGAGGTGGACGCATGATCCAGCAGCTCGGTCACCTGGCCGCCGGCACCCCGCTGGCCCAGGAAGACCTGTCGATGTTCGGCCGCGACCCGTGGTGGCTCGTCCTCATCAAGGCGGTCTTCTGCTTCGCCTTCCTGATGCTGACGGTGCTGTTCTCGATCGTCTGGGAACGCAAGGTCGTCGCCTGGATGCAGCTGCGCATCGGCCCCAACCGGCACGGCCCCTGGGGGATGCTGCAGTCCCTCGCCGACGGCATCAAGCTGATGCTGAAGGAGGACCTGGTCGTCAAGCGGGCCGACAAGGTGGTCTACCTGCTCGCGCCGGTCGTGGCGGCCGTCCCGGCCTTCATGGCGATCGCGGTGATCCCCTTCGGGCCCGCGGGCAACGAGATCTCCATCTTCGGTGTCCGCACCCCGATGCAGCTGACGGACCTGCCGATCGGCGTCCTCTACATCCTGGCCACGGCCTCGGTCGGCATCTACGGCATCGTGCTGGCGGGCTGGTCCTCCGGCTCGACCTATCCGCTGCTGGGCGGGCTGCGCTCGTGCGCGCAGATGATCTCGTACGAGATCGCGATGGGGATGTCGTTCGCGGCGGTGTTCCTCTACTCCGGGTCGATGTCGACGTCGACCATCGTGGAGTCGCAGCAGAACAGGTGGTACTTCCTGCTGCTGCCGGTGTCCTTCATCATCTACATCGTCGCGATGGTGGGCGAGACCAACCGCGCCCCGTTCGACATGCCGGAGTCCGAGGGCGATCTCGTCGGCGGGTTCAACACCGAGTACTCGTCCATCAAGTTCGCGATGTTCATGCTCGCCGAGTACATCAACATGGTGACCGTCTCGGCCGTCGCGATCACCCTCTTCCTGGGCGGCTGGCGGGCGCCGTGGCCCATCTCCACCTTCTGGGAGGGCGCGAACCACGGCTGGTGGCCGCTGCTCTGGTTCACCCTCAAGGTGCAGCTGCTGCTGTTCTTCTTCATCTGGCTGCGCGGCACCCTTCCCCGGGTGCGCTACGACCAGTTCATGAAGCTGGGCTGGAAGGTCCTCATCCCGGTGTCGCTGGTCTGGCTGATGCTGGTCGCCTCCGTCCGGGCCCTGAAGAACGAGGGCTACAACTTCTCCCAGATCGTGCTGTACGTCGCCGGCAGTGCCGTCGGACTGCTGCTGATCTCCCTCGTCGTGGACTTCTTCCGGCGGGCCGAGAAGGAGGAGGAGCCGGACGGCGACGGGGCCTTCGACCCCATGGCGGGCGGCTTCCCCGTGCCGCCGCTGCCCGGACAGAGCCTGCCGCCGGTGCCGCGCCGCAGGCCGCGCCGGGAGCGGGAGCTGATTGTCAGTGGCGGGGCGGACACTGTCCGTGACGGAATCGGAAACGACGGAAAGGGGGGCGACGGTGCCTGAGTTCCAGAACCCCGTGGCCGGCTTCGGCGTGACCTTCAAGGCCATGTTCAAGAAGCGGCTGACCGAGCAGTATCCGGAGGAGAAGAAGCCGACGGCGCCGCGTTTCCACGGCCGGCACCAGCTCAACCGCCATCCGGACGGGCTGGAGAAGTGCATCGGCTGCGAGCTGTGCGCCTGGGCCTGCCCGGCGGACGCGATCTACGTCGAGGGCGCGGACAACACCGACGAGGAGCGCTACTCCCCGGGCGAGCGCTACGGCCGCGTCTACCAGATCAACTACCTGCGCTGCATCCTCTGCGGCCTGTGCGTGGAGGCCTGTCCGACCCGCGCGCTGACCATGACGAACGAGTACGAACTCGCCGACCGGTCCCGTGAGTCGCTCATCTACACCAAGGAAGAGCTGCTCGCGGGCCTGGACGAGCAGATGGTCGACAGTCCGCACGCGATCTACCCCGGCATGACGGAGAAGGACTACTACCAGGGCCTGGTGACCGAGGCCGCGCCGGGGACCGTCCGTCAGGCCGCGGTCTCCAAGGGCGAGAAGGCCGACGGGGACTCGCAGGCGAAGGAGGCGAACGCATGACCGGCCTCGCCGCCGCGGCCTCGATGACCTCCACGGGTGAGGCCGTGCAGTTCTGGCTCCTGGGCACCGTCGCCGTCGTCGGCGCGCTGTGCACGATCCTGATGAGGCGCGCCGTGCACAGCGCCCTGTCGCTCGCCGGGACCATGATCGTCCTGGCGGTGTTCTACCTCGCCAACGGTGCCTACTTCCTCGGCGTCGTCCAGATCGTCGTCTACACGGGCGCGATCATGATGCTGTTCCTGTTCGTCGTCATGCTGGTCGGGGTCACCGCGGCGGACTCCCTCAAGGAGACGCTCAAGGGCCAGCGCTGGCTCGCCGCCGGCGCGGGCCTCGGCTTCGGCGTGCTGCTCATCGCCGGTATCGGCAACGCCTCGCTCAGGGAGTTCAACGGCCTGGGCGAGGCCAACGCCGGCGGCAATGTGCAGGGCCTGGCGGCGCTGATCTTCACCAAGTACGTCTTCGCCTTCGAAGTCACCGGCGCGCTGCTGATCACGGCGGCCGTCGGCGCGATGGTGCTCACCCACCGGGAGCGCACGGAGCGCGCGAAGACGCAGCGGGAGCAGTCCGAGGCGCGTATCCGCGAGGGCAAGCAGGTACCGCCGCTGCCCGCACCCGGGGTCTACGCCCGGCACAACGCGGTCGACATCCCGGGCCTGCTGCCCGACGGCACCGTCTCCGAGCTGAGCGTCAACCCGACGCTGCGGGAGCGCGGCCAGATCCGCGATGTCTCCGGTGCCTCGCTCGCCGAACTCAAGGCGCTGGAACGGCGCTCCGAGGACTGGCTGGGCCGGGGCACCGAGGACGAGCCCGGCCCGCCGTCGTCCGGTGGCGCGGCATCGAAGGAGCGCACGGAGGGGGCCAAGAAATGAACCCGGTCAACTACCTCTATCTCGCCGCCCTGTTGTTCACCATCGGCGCGGCCGGGGTGCTGATCAGGCGGAACGCCATCGTGGTGTTCATGTGCATCGAGCTGATGCTCAACGCCTGCAATCTCGCCTTCGTCACCTTCTCGCGGATGCACGGGAATCTGGACGGCCAGATCATCGCCTTCTTCACGATGGTCGTCGCCGCGGCCGAGGTCGTGGTCGGTCTGGCGATCATCGTGTCGATCTTCCGCACCCGTCATACGGCCTCGGTCGACGACGCCAGCCTGATGAAGCTGTAAGGGGTCGCACAAAGTGGAGAACTTGATCGCGCTGCTTGTCGCGGCACCGCTGGTCGGTGCGGCCCTGCTGCTGTGCGGCGGCACCCGCCTCGACCGCACCGGCCACCTGATCGGCACGTTCTTCTCGGTGGCGTCGTTCGCCGTCGGGGTGGCGCTCTTCGCCGGCATGCTCGGCCGGGGCGCCGAGGACCGTGCCCTGCACCAGCACCTGTTCAGCTGGATTCCGGTCGGCGGCTTCCAGGCCGACATCGCCTTCCAGCTCGACCAGCTGTCCATGACCTTCGTCCTGCTGATCACCGGTGTCGGCTCGCTGATCCACATCTACTCGATCGGCTACATGGAGCACGACGAGCGGCGCCGCCGCTTCTTCGGCTACCTCAACCTCTTCCTCGCGGCGATGCTGCTGCTGGTCCTGGCCGACAACTACCTTCTGCTGTACGTCGGCTGGGAGGGCGTCGGTCTCGCCTCGTACCTGCTCATCGGGTTCTGGCAGCACAAGCCGAGCGCGGCCACCGCCGCCAAGAAGGCGTTCCTCGTCAACCGCGTCGGCGACATGGGCCTGTCCATCGCGATCATGCTGATGTTCACGACGTTCGGGACCTTCGCCTTCGGCCCGGTGCTCGCCGCGACCGGTGACACCTCCGAGGGCAGGCTGACCGCCCTCGGGCTGATGCTGCTGCTGGCCGCCTGCGGCAAGTCGGCGCAGGTACCGCTCCAGTCCTGGCTCGGCGACGCGATGGAGGGCCCGACCCCGGTCTCGGCCCTGATCCACGCCGCCACCATGGTCACCGCCGGGGTGTATCTGATCACCCGCTCCGGGGCGATCTTCAACGCCGCCCCGACCGCCCAGCTGGCGGTCGTCGTGGTCGGCGCGGTCACGCTCCTCTTCGGTGCGATCGTCGGTTGCGCCAAGGACGACATCAAGAAGGCGCTGGCCGGTTCGACGATGTCGCAGATCGGCTACATGATCCTGGCCGCCGGCCTCGGCCCGATCGGCTACGCCTTCGCGATCATGCACCTGGTCACCCACGGCTTCTTCAAGGCGGGCCTCTTCCTCGGCGCCGGTTCCGTGATGCACGGGATGAACGACGAGGTGGACATGCGCCGTTACGGCGGCCTGCGGAAGTACATGCCGGTCACCTTCGTCACCTTCGGCCTCGGCTATCTGGCGATCATCGGCTTCCCCGGTCTGTCCGGCTTCTTCTCCAAGGACAAGATCATCGAGGCGGCGTTCGCCCGCGGCGGCACCGAGGGATGGATTCTGGGCGGCGCGGCCCTGCTGGGCGCCGCGATCACCGCGTTCTACATGACACGGGTGATGCTGATGACGTTCTTCGGCGAGAAGCGCTGGGACCCCAGCGAGGTGCATCCGCACGAGTCGCCGAAGGTCATGACGCTCCCGATGATCGTGCTGGCCGTCGGTTCTGTCTTCGCGGGCGGGCTGTTCAGCATCAACGAGGCCTTCGTGAAGTGGCTGGAGCCGGTCACCTCGTTCGCGCACGGCCACTCCCCGGTCAGCGCCACCACGGTCACCGCCGCGACGATGGTGGTGCTGCTCATCGGCGTCGGCATCGCCTGGCTGATGTACGGCCGCAAGCCCGTTCCGGCGCTGGCCCCGCGCGGTTCGCTGCTCACCCGGGCCGCCCGCCGCGACCTGCTCCAGGACGACTTCAACCACGTCGTCTTCGTCCGCGGCGGTGAGGAACTCACCGGCACGCTCGTCCGGCTCGACCGCTCCCTCGTGGACGGCGCGGTCAACGGCACGGCGGCGTCGATGGGCGGACTCTCCGGCCTGCTGCGCCGGTTGCAGACCGGATTCGTCCGTTCGTACGCGGTGCAGATGCTGGGCGGGGCCGCCGTCCTCGTCGCCGCGACCCTGCTGATGAGGGGTGTGTGAGCCATGTCGTTTCCCCTGCTGACGGCGGTGGCCGTGGTGCCGGCGGCCGGTGCGGTCGCCACCGCCGCGCTGCCCGCCGCCAAGCGCACCGTGGCCAAGTGGCTCGCGCTGTCGTTCTCGCTGGTCACCTTCGCGCTGGCGCTGGTGGTCGCGTTCCGCTTCGACCCCGGCGCGAAGGGCCCGTTCCAGCTCACCGAGTCGCACGCCTGGATCAGCGACTTCGGAGTCCGCTACGAACTCGGCGTGGACGGCATCGCGGTCGCCCTGATCGCGCTGACCACGCTGCTGATCCCGTTCATCATCCTGGCGGGCTGGCATGACGCCGACCCCCTGGAAGAGGCCGAGCCCAACCGGCGCTGGCGGCCCACCCAGGGCTTCTTCGCGCTGATCCTGGCGGTCGAGGCGATGGTGGTCCTCTCCTTCGAGGCCACCGACGTCTTCCTCTTCTACATCTTCTTCGAGGCCATGCTCATCCCGATGTACTTCCTCATCGGCGGCTTCGGGGACCGGGCGGGCGGGGACGGCGAGGAGCAGGCCGCGAGCCGGCGGTCGTACGCCGCGGTGAAGTTCCTGCTCTACAACCTCGCCGGCGGACTGATCATGCTGGCCGCGGTGATCGGGCTGTACGCCGTCACCGCCGACCAGCTCGGCACCGGCACCTTCTCGCTCCAGCAGATCGTCGAGGCCCGGGCGGCCGGGAAGCTGGACATCGGCACCGGCACCGAGCGGCTGCTCTTCCTCGGCTTCTTCTTCGCGTTCGCGGTGAAGGCGCCGCTCTGGCCGCTGCACACCTGGCTGCCGGGCGCCATGGGCGAGTCCACCGCGCCGGTCGCGGTGCTGATCACCGCGGTGGTCGACAAGGTCGGCACCTTCGCGATGCTCCGCTTCTGCCTCCAGCTCTTCCCGGAGGCCAGCAGCTGGGCGACGCCCGCCATCCTGGTGCTCGCGCTGATCAGCGTGCTCTACGGCGCGCTGCTGGCGGTGGCCCAGCGGGACATCAAGCGGCTGATCGCCTATGCCTCGATCTCCCACTTCGGCTTCATCATCCTGGGCATCTTCGCGATGACCACCCAGGGCCAGAGCGGCGCGACGCTCTACATGGTCAACCACGGCATCTCGACCGCCGCGCTGATGCTGGTGGCCGGCTTCCTGATCAGCCGCCGCGGCTCGCGGCTGATCGCGGACTACGGCGGTGTGCAGAAGGTCGCCCCGGTCCTCGCCGGGACGTTCCTGATCGGCGGCCTCGCCACCCTGTCGCTGCCCGGTCTGGCGCCGTTCGTCAGCGAGTTCCTGGTCCTGGTCGGCACGTTCAGCCGCTATCCGGTGGTCGGCATCGTCGCCACCCTGGGCATCGTCCTCGCCGCGCTCTACGTCCTCGTGCTCTACCAGCGGACGATGACCGGGCCGGTGAAGGCGGAGGTGCAGCGCCTGCCCGACCTGCGGGCGCGGGAGCTGGTGGTGGTGGCGCCGCTGATCGCGCTGCTGCTCTTCCTCGGGGTGTACCCGAAGCCGCTCACCGACCTCGTCGATCCGGCGGTCGGCCACACCCTGTCCGTCGTGGACAAGAAGGACCCCAAGCCCGCCGTGCAGGTGGACGCCGGGCCCGGCGGGGGCCGGTCCGGGCGTGCCATGCATGATCAAGACGTGGAGGCCGCGAAGTGAGTTCCGTGGCAAGTGTCCACAGCCTGTGGACAGTGGCGGCCGGTGCACCGGGCAAGATCCCGGCGCCGCACATCGAGTACACCCAGCTGGCACCGACGCTGATCGTCCTGGGTGCGGCGGTGCTCGGCATCGTCATCGAGGGTTTCGTGCCGCGCCGGCACCGCTACCACTCCCAGCTGCTGCTGGCCGTGGTGGCGCTGGCCGCCGCGTTCGCCGCGGTGATCGGGCTGGCGGCCGGCGGCTTCGGCTCGACCAAGGCGCATATCGCCGCCATGGGTGCTCTCGCCGTCGACGGGCCCGCGCTGTTCCTGCAGGGCACCATCCTGCTGGTGTCCCTGGTCGCCGTCTTCACCTTCGCCGAGCGCCGGCTCGACCCGGCGGCGCACGGCAACCGCGTGGACTCCTTCGCGGCGCAGGCCGCGGCCGTCCCGGGCGGCGCCGCCGAACAGGCCGCGGTCAAGGCCGGGTTCACCACCACCGAGGTCTTCCCGATCGCGCTCTTCGCGGTCGGCGGCATGCTGGTCTTCCCGGCGGCCAACGACCTGCTGACCCTCTTCATCGCGCTGGAGGTCTTCTCCCTCCCGCTGTACATCCTGTGCGCGCTGGCCCGCCGCCAGCGGCTGCTGTCGCAGGAGGCCGCGGTGAAGTACTTCCTCCTCGGCGCCTTCTCGTCCGCCTTCCTGCTGTTCGGCGTGGCCCTGCTGTACGGCTACGCGGGCACCGTCACCTACTCCGGGATCGCCGAGGTGATCTCGGACGGCGCCAAGCAGATCGATCCGGCGCTGGCCGGCACGATGGGCAATGACGCGCTGCTGCTGATCGGGGCGGCGCTGGTGCTGATGGGACTGCTGTTCAAGGTCGGCGCGGTCCCGTTCCACATGTGGACCCCGGACGTCTACCAGGGCGCCCCGACCCCGGTCACCGGCTTCATGGCGGCCGCCACCAAGGTCGCGGCCTTCGGCGCGCTGCTGCGCCTGCTGTATGTCGTGCTGCCGGGGATGCGCTGGGACTGGCAGCCGGTGATGTGGGGCGTCGCGATCATCACGATGCTGGGCGGGGCGATCGTCGCCATCACCCAGACCGACATCAAGCGGCTGCTGGCCTACTCCTCCATCGCGCACGCCGGGTTCATCCTCGCCGGTGTCATCGCCACCAGCGAGGAGGGCATCTCCTCGGTGCTCTTCTACCTGGGTGCCTACTCCTTCGTGACGCTCGGCGCGTTCGCCGTGGTCACCCTGGTGCGGGACGCCGGCGGTGAGGCCACCCAGCTGTCCAAGTGGGCCGGGCTCGGCCGGCGTTCGCCGCTGGTGGCCGCGGTCTTCGCGGTCTTCCTGCTGGCCTTCGCGGGCATCCCGCTGACCTCCGGGTTCGCCGGGAAGTTCGCCGTCTTCAAGGCGGCGGCGCAGAGCGGGGCGGGCTGGCTGGTGGTGGTCGGTGTGCTCTCGTCGGCCATCGCCGCGTTCTTCTACATCCGCGTCATCGTGCTGATGTTCTTCCAGGAGCCCAAGGCGGACGGCCCGACCGTCGCGGTGCCCAGCCCGCTGACGACCACGGCCATCGCGATCGGCGTCGCGGTCACCCTGGTGCTCGGCCTGGCGCCGCAGTACTTCCTCGACCTGGCCGGCCAGGCGGGGGTCTTCGTGCGCTGAGCGGCGGCGCGCGGTACGGCGACGGCCGCCGCCCGGAGCCCTCGGGGGGTTCCGGGCGGCGGCCGTGTGCGTGGCGCGCGGGGTCAGCTCTTGGGCATCCCGCTCGGCATCTCCGGCATGTCGGGGATCTTCACGCTGCCGTCGCTGGACTTCGTGTACTTCTCGGTGGGGCCGTTCTTCCAGTCGACGGACAGGGTCTTGCCGTCCGCGCCGGGCTTGAGGGTGCCCATGGTGCGGGTGGTGTCCCCGTCCGTGCACTTGAGCGCGGCCATGGTCATCCCGGCCATCTCCTGGACCTTGCCCAGACAGGCGGCCTTGTGGCCGTTGCTGAACGCGACGGTGCCCTTCTGGATCACGAGGATCAGCGGGCTCTTCTCGGTGCCCGCCTTCCAGGCGCCCTCGAACGCGGCGGAGTCCGCGGGCTTGTCCGGAGTCGACGGCGCGTGGTCCGGCGACTTGCTCGGCTTGCTGTCGGTGCCGTTGTCGTTGCCGCCGCTGCTTCCGCAACCGCTGAGCAGCATCGCGGCGATGGCTGCCGCCCCGGCGATCTGCGCTGCCTTGCGCACGTACGTCTCCTCCGTTGTGGGACAGGAGACGTGAGGCTAGCAGCGGCTCCGGGCCGCCGTCCGGGCCGTCGCCCCGATTGCGGCAGG
Organism: Streptomyces sp. NPDC001219; assembly: GCF_053597915.1. Lineage (NCBI taxonomy): Bacteria > Bacillati > Actinomycetota > Actinomycetes > Kitasatosporales > Streptomycetaceae > Streptomyces > Streptomyces sp. NPDC001219. Next base: position 23,913 of record NZ_JBSFJF010000021.1, read on the forward strand.
GCCGGTACGGACTTGGTGTGCGGCTGTGACGAGGCGGCGCCCCCGCGGTGCCCTGGGGGTCGCGGCGGGGCGCCGCGGGCCGGGCGGGCCCGGTATGGGGCCCCGCCCGGCCGGCGCGCTCCTACGGGAGGCCGCGCGGGCCGCCGGTCATCCCGCGGGCAGGACGCGGCCGGTGACCTCGCCCAGGCCGATCCGGGCGCCGCCGGGGCCGGGCGCCCAGGCGGTGAGGGTGACCTCGTCGCCGTCCTGGAGGTAGGGGCCCTTGCCCTGGGTGAGTTCCAGCAGGCAGCCGAGCTGGTCGGGGTCGGGCCCGGAGACGGTGCCGGAGGCGAACAGATCGCCGGTGCGCAGCGAGGCCCCGTTGACGGTCATATGGGCGAGCTGCTGGGCGGCCGTCCAGTACATGGCGGAGAACGGCGGCCGGGAGACCGTCTCGCCGTTGAGGCGCACCTCGATACGGATGTCGATCCCGCCCGGCTCCGCGTCCGCGTCGTCGAGGTAGGGCAGCAGCGGCAGGTCCCGGGCCGGCGGCGGCGTACGGGCCTCGTCGAGGGCGTCGAGCGGGGTGATCCAGGCGGAGACCGAGGTGGCGAAGGACTTGCCGAGGAAGGGGCCGAGCGGCACGTACTCCCAGGCCTGGATGTCGCGCGCGGACCAGTCGTTGAGGAGGCAGACGCCGAAGACGTGGTCGCGGAAGGACCCCAGGGCGACGGACTCGTGGAGGGTGGAGGGCGCTCCGACGACGAAGCCGACCTCGGCCTCGATGTCGAGGCGGCCGGACGGGCCGAAGGAGGGCGCCTCGTCCGCGGGGGCCTTGCGCTGGCCGTGCGGCCGGACGACCGGCGTGCCGGTGACGACCACGGTGCCCGCCCGGCCGTGGTAACCGATCGGCAGATGCTTCCAGTTGGGGGTCAGCGCCGCGTCGTTGGGGCGGAAGATCCGGCCGACGTTGGTGGCGTGGTGCTCGCTGGCGTAGAAGTCGACGTAGTCGGCGACCTCGAAGGGGAGGTGCAGCGTGACCTCGTCCAGCGGGTGGAACAGCGGCGCCACCTCGTCGTGGTGCGCGGGGTCGGTCACGGCACTGTGGACGGCCGCGCGGATCTGCTGCCAGACGGGACGGCCGGCGGCCAGCAGCGGGTTGAGGGTCGGCGCCGCGAGGAGTTCGGCGTGCGGGTGGATGGCGGCGGGCAGCGCGCTCGGCAGGGCGCTCAGGTCCAGGACCCGGTCGCCGTAGCGGACGCCGAGGCGGCGCCGGCCGGGCGCGTCGGCGGTGCTGAAGACGCCGTAGGGCAGGTTGTGCGGGCCGAAGGGATCGCCTTCCGCCAGGTCGAACGGGCTCTGCTCGGGCATGGACAGCTCCTCGCGTGCGTCGTCGCCGGTGGGCGGCCGGGGCCTGGTGGCCCGCGGGCCGTGGGGCCGTCGATCAGATTACGGCCGGGCGGTGGGTGGCGGGGCGGTCCCGGGGCGTGAGGGCGCGGATACGTACGCAGACGGTGGCCGGGTGCGCGGAATGCCGCGCCCCACGCATCCGTCATGTCCGGAAAAGCCTTGCTACACTGCGCAATTCAGCCCTAATTTCCTTCCCTGGCCAGCGGTGGCCGCCGTTCTCCACCCGAGGGAGGGACCGACGTGAGCACTCCGGTAGCGGTCATCGGGGCCGGTCCGTACGGCCTCTCCGCGGCCGCGCACCTTCAGGCCCTCGGCGTCCCGGTGCGGGTCTTCGGGGAGCCGATGGTGAGCTGGCGCACCGGCATGCCCGCGGGCATGCTGCTGACGACGGCGCCCGCGGCGTCGGGCATCGCCGTTCCCCACCCCGGCCACACCCTCGCCGACTTCTGCGCGGCGACGGGGGAGGGGCCCTACGGCTCGGACCGGGACCTGATCCCCGTGGAGACCTATGTCCGGTACGGGCAGTGGGTGCAGCGGCGGCTGGTCCCCGCACTGGAGCAGGTCAGGGTGGTCTCGGTCGACCGGCGGGGCGACGGCTTCGAGCTGAAGCTGGACAGCGGTGAGCAGGCCGGCGCGCGGGCGGTGGTGATCGCCACCGGCCTGACCGGGCAGGCGCAGCTCCCGCCGGAACTGGCCGGCGCGCTCCCGGACGGCCCCTCCGCCACCGGGCCGGTCTCGCACAGTTCGCAGCACCACGACCTGTCCGCGCTGGCCGGCCGGGACGTGGTCGTGCTCGGTGCCGGGCAGTCGGCGCTGGAGAGCGCGGTGCTGCTCACCGAGGCGGGCGCGGCGGCCGTCCGGGTGGTGGCGCGCGGCCCCGCCGCGGTGGGCTTCGGCGCGCCGCCGGACCACCGGGAGCGACGGCGGCCGTCGTCGCCGTTCGGCCACGCCTGGTCGCGGTACGCGCTGACGCACCACGCCGGTGCCTTCCGGCGGCTGCCGGTGCCCGCCCGGCGGTATCTGGGGCGCCGGGCGCCCGGCCCGCGGGGCGCGTGGTGGCTGCGGGAGCGCTTCACCGACCGGGTGCGGGTGACACAGGGGCGGCGGCTCATCCGGGCCACGGTGCGCGACGGCCGCCCCGTGCTGGCGCTGCGCGGCGCCGACGGGCAGGGCGGGGAGGTCGTCGCCGACCACGTGCTGGCCGCGACCGGCTACCGGATGGATCTGGCGGCGCTGGACTTCCTGGGCCAGGGGCTGCGCACCGGGATCGTGGCACGGGCCGGCGGGCCGCTGCTGGACGCCGGGTTCGGCTCGTCCGTGCCGGGGCTGTACTTCACGGGGCTGCCGGCGGCCGCCTCGTTCGGGCCGGTGATGCGCTTCGTGTGCGGCACGGAGTTCGCCTCGCCGCGGCTGGCACGGGCGGTGGCGCGGGCGTACGGGTGAGGCGGGGCACCCCGTACGGTCAGGCGGGCGGCCTGCGCGGGGGCGGAAGTCGTCCTGGAACATGGCGCTTTCGACGGGCGGCGGTGACCCGGTGCGTCCCCCTGGGGCACGGCGGTGACGGTGTGGGGGTTTCCGGCCATGGCCGGTCCGCGGGGCCTTGCCGGAGCGGAAGCGGACCGGGGATGCTGGCCGTCGTTGTCCCGCGCCGCCGCCTCGTACCCGCGTCAACCGAGGGGCCGGAACATCCCGGCCGGGGGGTCGCCGTGCTTCCCGGGCGGTTCGGGGGGCGGGCGCTCACGGTGATCGAACTGCGACCGGATACGCTGGCCAATGGTGGAGACAGCGACAGATCGACATTCAGTTTGATCGTCAGCAGACAGGAGTACCCCTCGTGACCGTCGTCGGGCCCTTCGGGCTGAGCGTGCGGGACCAGGCTCTTGAGGCCGATGTCCAGGCCGGGTTGGCGGCTGTCGAGGAGGGCCTGCTGGAGGCCACCAAGAGCGACGTGCCGTTCATCACCGAGTCCGCGCAGCATCTGGTGCGCGCGGGCGGCAAGCGGTTCCGGCCGCTGCTGGTGATGCTGGCCGCCCAATTCGGTGACCCCCACAGCCCGGGTGTGGTGCCCTCCGCCGTCGTCGTGGAGCTCACGCATCTGGCGACGCTCTACCACGACGACGTGATGGACGAGGCCGAGGTGCGCCGCGGGGTGGCCAGCGCCAACGCCCGCTGGGGCAACTCCGTCGCGGTGCTGACCGGCGACTTCCTCTTCGCCCGTGCCTCGCACATCCTCGCCGACCTCGGGCCGGAGGCGGTCCGCATCCAGGCCGAGGCGTTCGAACGCCTGGTGACCGGCCAGATCCTGGAGACCGCCGGCCCGCGTGACGGCCGCGACCCGATCGACCACTACCTGGACGTGCTCGCCGGCAAGACCGGCTCGCTGGTCGCCGTCGCCTGCCGCTTCGGCGCGATGATGTCGGGCGCCGAGGAGGCGACGGTCAACATCCTCACCCAGTACGGCGAGCGGCTCGGTACGGCCTTCCAGCTGGCCGACGACGTCCTGGACATCGCCAGCGACTCGCACGAGTCGGGCAAGACACCCGGCACGGACCTGCGCGAGGGCATCCCGACGCTGCCGGTGCTGCGGCTGCGGGCGCGCGCCGAGAGCGCCGCCGGCACCCCCGAGGACCGGGCGTTGTGCGAGCTGCTGGCCGGCGACCTCACCGACGACGCCCGGCACGCCGAGGCGCTGGCCGGTCTGCGCGCCCACCCCGCGCTCGAAGAGGCCCGCAGGGACACCGTGCGCTACGCGGAGGAGGCCCGCGCGATGCTGGCGCCGCTGCCGTCGTGCATGGCCAAGTCGGCCCTCGAAGGGCTCTGCGACGCCGTGGTGCACCGGGCGGGCTGAGCCCTCCGGACGGGCCGTCCCCCAGGGACCGCCGCCGCATCCCCTAGGGAACCCTCCGCCTCCCGTCGTACGGTCTGCGACCTGAGGTGATCGTGCGTCATACCTCAGAGGTAGGACGAGTTGCTCCCGCGGGCTGACGTTTTCCGCCGGGCGGTTTGGTGAGATGGAACCACCTGAGCGCGGCGGATCAGGTCACCATGTGCCCCAGGGGGGAACGCGTGGACAGCACAGCAGCCGCCGGACACGACGGAGGTAGGGCAGATGCCACGGAACGAACCGACCGAGGGCACCGACGGATGGGACGGGGAGCGCTCTCCGGGGCGCCGTAAGGCGGTGCGGTACGGCGTACCGGTCGCGGTGGCGGGGGTGGCGGCGATCACGATCGGGCTGGTCCCGGCGTTCGCCGGCTCCGGTTCCCCGGACCTGCCGAAGATCTCGGCACAGGACCTGATAGCCAAGGTCGCCAAGTCGGACGTCCAGCAGCTCTCCGGCACGGTCCGGGTCACCACGGACCTGGGGCTGCCGACCCTGCCGGGCGCCGGTGGCGGAGCGGCCGGCTTCGGCGGCGCCGAGGGCGGCGGGAAGGGCGGCGACGGCGCCTCCGCGTCGCCCCAGAACAAGCTGATGGAGCTGGCGTCCGGTGCGCACACCCTGCGCGTCGCGGCCGACGGCCCCGAGAAGCAGCGGGTGTCGATCATCGACAAGGACGCCGAGTACAGCCTCGTCCACCACGGCAAGGACGTCTGGGCGTACGACAGCGGCAGCAAGACCGCCATGCACAGCAGCGCGCCCGACAGCCGCTCCGGCAAGTCGGACCGGGCCCCGGGCGGCCTGCCCAAGGACCTGAAGACCGCGACCCCGCAGGACCTCGCGAAGCAGGCCCTGAAGGCGGCCGGGGACACGACCTCGGTCACCGTCGACGGCACCGCCAAGGTCGCCGGCCGGGACGCCTACCAGCTGCTCATCAAGCCCAAGCAGACCGGCTCCACGGTCGGCTCGATCCGGGTCGCGGTGGACGCCGAGAACGGCACGCCGCTGAAGTTCACCCTGACGCCCAAGAGCGGTGGCGCGGCCGCCGTCGACGTCGGCTTCACCACGGTCGACTTCGCCAAGCCCGCCGCGAGCACGTTCTCCTTCACCCCGCCCAAGGGCGCCAAGGTCGTCGACGGCGACAAGGAGAGCGCGGCGGCGCAGCGCGAGCACGGCAAGGACGTCCCGTCCCGCGAGCAGCTCGCCAAGGACACGGACGGGCCGGACATCATCGGCAAGGGCTGGACGTCCATCGCCACCATCAAGGGCGAGGGTGCCGGTCTGCCGTCCGGCAAGGACAAGGGCAAGGACAAGGGCCTGGGCGGCGACGCCGGCGCGTTCCTGGACAGCATCGGCGCCAAGGTCAACGGCTCGTTCGGCTCCGGCCGGCTCTTCAGCACCCGCCTGGTCAACGCGCTGGTCACGGACAACGGCACGGTCTACGTCGGCGCCGTCGACAAGCAGACCCTGATCCACGCGGCGAACGCCGCCAAGTAACGCACCACCACGGCCACGCGGTTGCGCCGCGCCACCCCTGAGCGGGTGGCGCGGCGCAGCTCGTGGACGGTCCGGGCGAGGTGGGGGAAGTGATACCGGCGACGGGGCCGCCGCTCTTCCCCGTGGGCGAGGGCACGCTCACCAGCAGCGGCATCGCGGCGATGGCGACCACGGTCGGCCTGCTGATCACCGTGCAGATCCCGGACACCCTCCCGCAGCTGCACGCCGTCCAGTCTTACCTTTTCCCGCACCACTGGCTGTCCTTCGCGGATCTGCTCCGCGACCCCGTCTACCGGGACCGGCTGCGGTAGGAGCCGGGCTTCCAGGCGCTGTACGCCGTGGTGTTCGGCCCGGCGGCCTGGGCGCACTTCACCACCCGGGACATCACCGGGTGAGGCCCGGGGGCCGGGGCGCCGCCGGCTGCTCCGCGGCGTGCGGTGCCCCCGACGGGCCGGTCTCCGTGGCCGCCGCCCCGGACCCGGCCGCGGCCGCCTCGCCCGCCCGGGCCGCGGCCTCGGCCAGCGCCGCCCGCGCCCGCCGTGCGGTACGCAGCGCGTCCCAGGTCAGCACCGCCAGCGCCAGCCACACCAGCGCGAACCCGGCCCAGCGCTCCGGCGGCATCGTCTCGTGGAAGACCGTGAGCCCCAGCACGAACTGAAACGTCGGCGCCAGATACTGCAGCATCCCGATCACGCTCAGCGGCAGCCGCACGGCGGCCGCGCCGAAGCAGATCAGCGGTATCGCCGTCGCGACACCGCAGCCCGACAGCAGCAGCGCCCCGCCCACCCCGCCGGTCGTGAAGGCGGCCTCGCCGCGCACCCCGAGGAAGACCAGGAAGCCCACGGCGGGCAGCACCTGGAGCGCCGTCTCGGCGCTGAAGCCCTCGATCCCGTCCAGCTTGATGCCCTTCTTGACCAGCCCGTACGTCGCGAACGAGAAGGCCAGCGCGAGCGCGATCCAGGGCATCCGGCCGTAGGCGACGGTCATCACCAGGACGGCGAGCGCGCCGGTCGCCACCGCCGCCCACTGGAGCGGACGCAGCCGCTCGCGCAGCACCAGGACGCCGAAGGCGATGCTGACCAGCGGATTGATGAAGTAGCCGAGCGACGCCTCCAGCACATGCCCGGAGTTGACCGACCAGATGTAGAGAAACCAGTTCGCCGAGATGACCAGGGCGCAGACGAGGACCATGCCCAGCCGCCGGGGCTGCCGCAGCAGCGGTCCGATCCAGGACCAGCGGCGGAGCACGGCCAGCAGGACGACGGCGACCGGCAGTGACCAGGCCATGCGGTGGGCCAGGATCTCGGACGGCGCGGCGTCGTCCAGCAGATGCCAGTAGAGCGGCAGCAGGCCCCACATGGTGTAGGCGGCGATGCCGTAGGCGAGTCCGGTGCGCTGATCGCTTCGAGGCTGCAAGGGGACCCTCCTGGTGCTGCGGCGACGGCCCTGTGAAACGTAGCGCCGCCCGGACCGCCTGTCATGCCTGTCTTGGCATACGGTCATGACAGTCCGTCCCGGCGGCGCTCCCGGGGCGGGGCCGCGTCAGACGGGCAGCCCCTACTGCCCCTCCAGCCCCTTCAGCGCCTCCGCGATCGCCTCGGCGATCGGGGTGGTCGGACGGCCGATGAGCCCGGACAGCTCCCCGGGCGTCGCGCCCAGCTCGCCGCGGGCGATCCCGGTGTCCGCGTCGGCGACCAGCTGTGCGCCCAGCGCCGGTACGCCCGCCTCGACCAGCAGCGCCACATACCGCTCCGGCGGCAGATCGCGGTACGGGATGCGCCGGCCGGTCTGCCGGGAGACCTCGGCCGCGTACTCGGCCATCGTCCAGGCGGTGTCGCCGCTCAGCTCGTACACGGTGTTCTCCTGGCCGTCGCCGGTGAGGACCTCGGCGGCCGCCTCGGCGTAGTCCCGGCGCGCGGCGGTGGCCACCCGGCCCTCGCCCGCGCTGCCGACGACGGCGCCGGTCCGGAGGGTGCCGGCCAGCGCGCCCGTGTAGTTCTCGTGGTACCAGCCGTTGCGCAGCAGGGAGTACGGCACCCCGGAGGCGAGCAGCGCCTGCTCGGTGGCGAGGTGCTCCTCGGCGATCGAGAAGGTGGCGGCCGGCCCGCCCAGCACACTGGTGTACGCCAGCAGCCCGACGCCCGCCTCCCGTGCGGCGTCGATGACCGTGCGGTGCTGGGTGAGACGCTGCCCCGCCTCGTTCCCGGAGACGAACAGCACCCGGTCACCGGCCGCGAAGGCGCCCTGGAGGCTCTCGGGACGGCTGTAGTCCGCGCTCCTGACCTCCACCCCGCGGGCCGCGAGGTCCTCGGCCCTGGCCCGGTCGCGGGCGAGGGCGACGATCTCGCCCGGTGCGGTGCGCCGGAGCAGTTCCTCGATGACGAGCCGGCCGAGTGCCCCGGTGGCACCGGTGACGACGAAACTCATGAGTTACCCCCTGTGGGCGTCGCTGGCTTGAGGCCCCCGACCGTACGCCTGCCCTAGACGATCGTCTATGACGGGCGTACGGATGTCTGGTGCGGGATCACCCCTCAGCATCGCCCGCCGCGGCGGCACCGGCACGGCGCGGGAGCGGGACGGCGCGGGGCGCGCGAGCGGGACCGGCCGTCGCGGGCGTGAGGCACGGGGGCACAACGAACGGGTGCCTCCGGGAGCGCCGTACGACGCTTCCGGAGGCACCCGTGGGGCCGGTGGGTCAGCCGACGACGGTCCAGGTGTCGTTGCCGGTGAGCAGGGCGGCGAGGTCGCCCTTGCCCTTCTGCTCGATGGCGGCGTCCAGCTGGTCGGACATGAGGGTGTCGTAGACGGGCCGGTCGACGCTGCGCAGCACCCCGATGGGGGTGTGGTGGAGGGTGTCGGCGTCGGCGAGCCGGGAGAGCGCGAAGGCGGTGGTGGGGGAGGGGTTGTGGGCGTCGTGCACGAGCACGCCGCCGGTGCCTTCCTCCCGGACGTCGATGACCTTGAGGTCGCCGGTGGCCGGGTCGCGGACCACGCCCTTGGAGCCGAAGCCGTCGGGGGCCAGGGCGCCGAAGCGGATCGGCTGCCCGTGCTCCAGCCGGATCACGGCCTCCTCGGCCTGCTCCTTGTCCTTGAGGACCTCGAAGGCGCCGTCGTTGAAGATGTTGCAGTTCTGGTAGATCTCCACCAGTGCCGTGCCGGGGTGGGCGGCGGCCTCGCGCAGCACCGAGGTGAGGTGCTTGCGGTCGGAGTCGACGGTGCGTGCCACGAAGGACGCCTCGGCGCCGAGCGCCAGCGAGACCGGGTTGAACGGCGCGTCCAGGGAGCCCATCGGCGTCGACTTGGTGATCTTGCCGACCTCGGAGGTGGGGCTGTACTGGCCCTTGGTCAGACCGTAGATCCGGTTGTTGAACAGCAGGATCTTGAGGTTGACGTTGCGCCGCAGGGCGTGGATGAGGTGGTTGCCGCCGATGGACAGCGCGTCGCCGTCACCCGTGACGACCCACACCGACAGATCGCGCCGCGAGGAGGCCAGGCCGGTGGCGATGGCCGGGGCGCGGCCGTGGATGGAGTGCATCCCGTAGGTGTTCATGTAGTACGGGAAGCGGGAGGAGCAGCCGATGCCGGAGACGAAGACGATGTTCTCCTTCGCCAGGCCGAGCTCGGGCATGAAGCCCTGCACGGCGGCGAGGACGGCGTAGTCACCGCAGCCGGGGCACCAGCGCACTTCCTGATCGGACTTGAAGTCCTTCATGGACTGCTTGGCGTCGGCCTTGGGCACCAGGGAGAGCGCCTCGATCTGCGAGGGCCGCTCCGAGATCGCCTCAGTCATTGATGGCCTCCTTAAAGACCTCCGCGAGCTGCTCGGCCTTGAACGGCATGCCGCTGACCTGGGTGTGGGAGTGCGCGTCCACGAGGTAGGTGGCGCGCAGCAGGGTGGCGAGCTGTCCGAGGTTCATCTCCGGCACGATCACCTTGTCGTAACGCGCCAGGACCTCGCCGAGATTCCGCGGGAAGGGGTTGAGGTGGCGCAGATGGGCCTGCGCGATGCGCTCGCCGGCCCTCCGGACGCGCCGGACGGCCGCGGTGATCGGCCCGTAGGTCGAGCCCCAGCCCAGGGCGAGCGTCCTGGCCCCCTGGCCGCTGTCGTCGGCGGGGTCGTCGACCTCCAGGTCGGGGACGTCGATGCCGTCGACCTTCGCCTGGCGGGTGCGCACCATGAAGTCGTGGTTGGCGGGGTCGTAGGAGATGTTGCCGGTGCCGTCCTGCTTCTCGATGCCGCCGATGCGGTGCTCCAGGCCCGGGGTGCCCGGCACCGCCCAGGGGCGGGTGAGTGTCTGCTCGTCGCGCTTGTAGGGCCAGAACACCTCGGTGCCGTCCGCCAGCTGGTGATTGGGGCCGGAGGCGAACTGGACGCGCAGATCGGGCAGTTCCCCGACGTCCGGAATCCGCCACGGCTCGGAGCCGTTGGCCAGATAGCCGTCGGAGAGCAGGAAGACCGGCGTGCGGTAGGCCAGCGCGATCCGGGCCGCCTCCAGCGCCGCGTCGAAGCAGTCGGCGGGCGTCCGCGGCGCCACGATCGGCACCGGGGCCTCGCCGTTGCGCCCGTACATCGCCTGCAGCAGGTCGGCCTGCTCGGTCTTCGTCGGCAGCCCGGTCGAGGGCCCGCCGCGCTGGATGTCCACGATCAGCAGCGGCAGTTCGAGGCTGACCGCCAGACCGATGGTCTCCGACTTCAGCGCCACACCGGGGCCCGAGGTGGTGGTCACCGCCAGCGCGCCGCCGAACGCCGCGCCCAGCGCCGCGCCGATACCGGCGATCTCGTCCTCCGCCTGGAACGTCCGCACACCGAAGTTCTTGTGCTTGGACAGCTCGTGCAGGATGTCGGAGGCCGGGGTGATCGGGTACGAGCCCAGGTACAGCGGCAGATCTGCCTGCCGGCCCGCCGCGATCAGCCCGTAGGACAGTGCGAGGTTCCCGGAGATGTTGCGGTAGGTGCCGGTCGGGAAGTCCTTCGTCGCCGGTGCGACCTCGTAGGAGACGGCGAAGTCCTCGGTCGTCTCACCGAAGTTCCAGCCCGCCCGGAACGCGGTGACGTTCGCCTCCGCGATGTCCGGCTTCTTGGCGAACTTCGCCCGCAGGAACTTCTCGGTGCCCTCGGTCGGCCGGTGGTACATCCACGACAGCAGTCCCAGCGCGAACATGTTCTTGCTGCGCTCGGCCTCCTTGCGGGAGAGCCCGAACTCCTTGAGCGCCTCGATCGTCAGCGTGGTCAGCGGCACCGGGTGGACGTTGTAGGCCTCCAGCGAGCCGTCCTCCAGCGGGCTGGTGGCGTAGCCGACCTTCGCCATCGGGCGCTTGGTGAACTCGTCGGTGTTGACGATGATGTCCGCGCCCCGCGGGACATCGGCGAGATTCGCCTTCAGCGCCGCCGGGTTCATCGCGACCAGCACGTTCGGTGCGTCACCGGGCGTGAGGATGTCGTGGTCGGCGAAGTGCAGCTGGAAGCTGGAGACGCCCGGCAGGGTCCCGGCGGGGGCCCGGATCTCGGCGGGGAAGTTGGGCAGCGTGGACAGGTCGTTGCCGAACGACGCCGTCTCGGAGGTGAACCGGTCGCCGGTGAGCTGCATACCGTCACCGGAGTCACCGGCGAACCGGATGATCACCCGGTCCAGGCGTCGGACTTCTTTGCCTTCGCCGCCGTTGCCGGAAGCGCGTTGTTCCCCGACAAGCGCTGCGTCGGTCTGCTCGGCTGGGCTACTGACCTGGCTGGTCACTGCTTCGGACCTCCCTCGAGGGGTGCGGCGTCCCCGCCGGAGGCAGGGCTCGGGACGTGTCGTACTGACCGGTTGTCCCATAACCATCGTACGTGGGTAAGGGTGGCCTTCCTTGGGCCGATCGCATGGTGGACGTCGGCTTGAGACAGTGATCTGATGCGTTTTGTCATGAAATCACCGCCCCCGTGACCCCTCTGTTCATGACGCTCCGGACTCCTCCATTGGTTCTACGCCCAAAGTCCTCGACCTGGGCGGAAAACACCTCGGACAGCCCATCTGACAGGGTGTCAGATCCTCAGGAGTTGAGGTAGGTGAGGACCGCGAGCACCCTTCGGTGATCCCCGTCACTCTGCGCCAGGCCCAGTTTCAGGAAGATATTGCTGACGTGCTTCTCGACCGCACCGTCGCTGACCACCAGCTGCCGGGCGATCGCGGAGTTCGTCCGGCCCTCGGCCATCAGGCCCAGCACCTCCCGCTCCCGGGGTGTCAGCCGGTCCAGCACATCCTGCTTACGGCTGCGGCCCAGCAGCTGTGCCACCACCTCCGGGTCCAGCGCGGTGCCGCCCCCGGCGACCCGGACCACCGCGTCGACGAACTCCCGCACCTCGGCCACCCGGTCCTTGAGCAGATAGCCGATGCCCCGGCTCGAACCGGCCAGCAGCTCCGTCGCGTACTGCTCCTCGACGTACTGCGAGAGGACCAGCACGCCCAGGCCGGGGTGGTCCCGGCGCAGCCGGATCGCGGCCCGCACCCCTTCGTCGGTGTGCGTCGGCGGCATCCGTACGTCCGCCACCACCACATCCGGCAGCGCCCCCTCGTCCGCCAGCTCACCGATCACCTTGATCAGCGCCTCGGCGTCCCCCACGCCGGCCACGACCTCGTGCCCCCGGTCGGTGAGCAGCCTGGTCAAGCCCTCCCGGAGCAGCACCGAGTCCTCGGCGATGACCACCCGCACCTTGTCGTCCACGGCTCAGATCCCCCAGTCGCTCCCGTTCCGTCCCTGCGGGCCCAGCATCCCAGCATCCGGACGGACGCGGGGCGGGAGCGGGGATCGCTGTGGAAAAGGGGATCGCTGTGAAAAGGGGCGGAGGGACGGGGGACCGGGCAGGCCCCGGGCGGGGGCTGCCCGGGCCCGCTCAGTGCCGTCCGAGGCTCAGCCGCGCCACGGCAGTTCGGCGGTGACGCAGGTCGGGCCGCCGACGGGGGAGTCGACCACCAGCAGACCGTCGACGGCGTCCAGCCGCTCGGCGAGGCCGGCCAGCCCGGTGCCGCTGCCGGTGTGCGCGCCGCCCCGGCCGTTGTCCGCGACCAGCACCATGAGCCGGTCGGCGGTGCACCAGACGTCCAGCGTGGCGCTGGTGGCCTGAGCGTGCTTGGAGACGTTCTGGAGCAGCTCGGAGGCGGTGAAGTAGGCGATGCCCTCGATCGCCGCGGCCGGCCGGCGGTCCAGGTCCACGGTCACGGTCACCGGCACCGTGCACCGCGCGGACAGGGCCGACAGCGCCGGGCCCAGGCCCCGGTCGGTGAGGATCGCCGGATGTATCCCGCGGGCCAGGTCCCGCAGCTCCTGGAGCGCGACCTTCACCTCGCCGTGCGCCTCGTCCACCATCCTGGCCGCGGCCTCCGGGTCCTCCGCCAGCTTCTCCCTGGCCAGCCCCAGGTCCATGGCGAGCGACACCAGCCGGGCCTGGGCGCCGTCGTGCAGATCGCGCTCGATGCGCCGCAGGTCGGCCGCCGCGGTGTCCACCACCACCCCGCGGTCCGACTCCAGCTGCGACACCCGGGTGGCGAGCGGGGACGGTCCCAGCAGGCCACGGACCAGCACCCGGTCCACCTGCGTCAGCCCGTGCATCACCCACGGCCCGGCCAGGACCATCAGCAGCCCGGCCCCGCTGGTGATCCCGATCTCCGCCGGGGTGCCGACGTAGAAGCTGCTGCCGCTGTCGACCCACAGGTGGGTGTCCCAGGCGTCGAGCGTGCCGGGGAAGGCCCAGCGCCACAGCGGATAGACCAGCAGCACCCAGCCCACGGACCAGACGGTCAGCGAGAAGACGAAGGAGAAGAGGGCCCACGGCAGATGCACCACGGAGTAGACCAGGTGCCGCCAGGACACCCCGCTCTTCAGCACGGCCCCGACCCACCCCAGCAGGCCCGGCCTTGCGGCCCGGGGCGGCTCCGGATCGGCGACATCCAGCCCCAGCAGGGCACGGGCCCGAGCCCGCTCCAGGGCGCCCAGCGCGCGGTTGCCCGCCAGGCCGCCCGCCAGCACCGGGATGCCCACGAAGGTGATCAGCAGGCCGGCGCCCATCGTGACCACCGTGACCGCGTACGTGAACATCAGGAGGGACATCGGGAGGTTGAGGAGGAGGTAGAGGAACTCCCGCCAGGCGCGCCCGGAGAACGGGGCGCGCAGGCCCCTGGGCACCCCCGAGCCACGGGGATGCGGTGCGTATGCGGTATCCATCGTCTCCTCATCCGTTCTGCCGGGGCGGCCATGCCCTGCCGGCGCCGCCGACTGCTCAGCCGCTCCGCGCGGCCTTTTCCGCCATGACCAGCGTCCGCGAACGGCGTCCCCCGCACCATGAGGCTCTTCGCAGTCTCCGACTGGGGTTATCCCCACCCCCGGACCTGTGGCCGGCCACCGGCCGCCGCCTCGCCGCGGCACCCGGACGGGCCGGAGCACCCCTCATGCCCGCGTCCCGTCGCGCCGTCGCGCCGGCGCGGTCCCGGCCTCCGTCCGCGCCCGCCACGGCAGTTCCGCCGTCACCCGCGTGGGCCCGCCCGCCGGTGAATCCAGCACGAACAGCCCGTCCACCGACCCCAGCCGCTCGGCGAGCCCGGCCATCCCGCCGCCGCCGTCCAGCCGCGCCCCGCCCCTCCCGTCGTCCGACACCTGGATCAGCAGCCGGCCGCCCGCCCGCCGCCCGTCCCCCGCGGACCGCCACACCTCGACGGACGCCCGCCGCGCCGCACTGTGCTTGGAGACGTTCTGCAGCAGCTCGGAGACGGTGAAGTAGACGATGCCCTCGATGGCGGGCGCGGGCCGCTCGGCCAGGTCCACGGCCGTCGTCACCGGCACCGTGCAGCGCCCGGCCAGCGAGGTCAGCGCGGGCCCCAGCCCACGGTCGGCGAGGATCGCCGGATGGATGCCCCGGGCCAGGTCCCGCAGCTCCTGGAGCGCCAGCTTCACCTCGCCGTGCGCCTCGTCCACCATCGCCGCCACGCTCGCGTCGGCCCGGCCCTCCAGCAGCTTCTCCTTCGCCAGGCCGAGCCCCATGGCGAGCGCCACCAGCCGGGCCTGCGCGCCGTCGTGCAGATCCCGTTCGATGCGCCGCAGGTCCGCGGCCGCGGTGTCGGTGACCGTCACCCGGTCCGACTCCAGCTCGGCGATCCGCCGCTCCAGTTCGTCCGACGGCGAGAGCAGCCCGCGCACCATCGCCCGGTCCACGTTGGTCAGCCAGCGCGCCACCCACGGCAGCACCGGCCACCCCAGGAGGAGCAGCGGAAGGACGACCGTGAAGGTGAGGACGGCCCACGGCAGCCGGACGAACATGAACAGCGCGTGCCGCCAGGCGACCGGGTCCTTCAGCGCCGTCCACAACCACGGCACGAATCCCGGGCTCCCCGGCCGCAGGCGGCTCGGCTCCTCGACCCGGACTCCGAGCAGGGTCCGCGCCCGGGCCCGCTCCAGCCGCCCGTACTCCCTGCACGCCCTCAGCCCCGAGGCCAGCAGCGGCAGCGTGATCACGATGAAGGACAGCCCGATGCCCGTCCCGACCCACACCAGCACCACCGTGAACGCCACGACGCCCAAAGGGAAGTTGGCCAGCAGATAGGCGATCTCCCGCCATGTCGGGCCGCTGAGCGCGGCTCTGGGCGGGGGCGGTGAGGCGCCGTCAGGGGCGTCCTCGGCGGCAGGGGGTCGGGAACTCTCCGTCATGCGCCCCAGCCTGCCCGGCCGCCGTCCGGGGTGCCATGGGGTAACTGGGGGACCTGTGGTGGGGTTTGCCCCCCTCCCCCTTCCCCGGTGAGCGTCCCGGTGCAGGTCACGGCGCCTGTGTCGGGACGGGCGGGGCTGCGGCACGGTCCCGTTTCCGTGAGCGGAGTGGTGGACACGGCGCGCCGGCGGGACCGTAAGGTGTGGCGATGCACAACGGGAGGGGCGAGGGGCGATGGCGCGGGGTAACGACGGCCAGTTGCTGAAGCCGGAGGGCGCCGCGGACCGGCCGGATTCCGCCACAGGGGACCTCACCGACACGGTGGCCGCCCCCCTCGACGTCCGCGGCTGGGGCTGGGGCGAGCACAGCAGGGTCTGGACGGCGGTGACGGCGAGCGTGCTGCTCGCGGCGGTCACCGGGGTCTGCGCGGGCAGGTGGTACGCCCACGGGGACAGCGCCCTCTGGCTCGGCCTCGCCGCCGTGCTCGTCACCGCCGCCGGTGCTGCGGTCGGCGCACGGGCCGCGCGGCTCGGCCGACACGCCCCGGGAGCCGCCCTGTTGCTGCTCGGCGGGGTGCTCGGGGTGGCCGCGGCCTGGCAGGCGTTCCCGGGCGGCGCCGCCCGGCTCGCCGCCGCCGGACTGACCGCGGCGGCCGTGCTCGCGCTCCTCGGGCTCCGTACGGGGCCGGTGCGCGGCGGCCTGACCGGCGCCGCGTCGCTCGCGCTCGCGGTGGCCGCCTGGGAACTGGGTCTGGCCCTGACCACCCCCGCCCGTACGGGAGTTGTGCTCGGCTTCGTCTCCGTCCTCGCCCTGGGGCAGCTGCCGCGGCTCGCCCTGCGGACCGCCGGCCTGACCCGGCTCGACGACGCGCGCTCCGGCGGTACCCCGGTCAGCCGGCACCAGGTGGCGGGCGCGCTGGGCGCCGGCCACCGGGAGCTCGTCCCGGCCACGGTGGTCGCGGCGGCCTCGGCCGGTGCGGCGGGGGTGCTCGCGGTACAGACCCCCGGCCTCTGGACCGTGCTCGCCGCGCTGCTGCTGTGCGGGGTGCTGTGCTCACGGGCCCGTGCGTATCCGCTGGCGGTGGAGGTCGTCGCGCTGCTGGCGGCCGGACTGGCGGTCTGTGTACGGCTGGTGCTGCTCTGGGGCACCGACGGCGGGGCACCGGCGCTCGCGCTGCTCGTGCTGGGCCTGCTGGCGGTGCTGCCGGTCGCGGTGCTCGCGGTGCGGCTGCCGGAGCCGACGCGCGCCCGGCTGTGGCGGTGGCTGGACCTCGCCGAGTCGGTGAGCGTGGTGGCGCTGATTCCGGTCACCCTCGGGGCCCTGGGGCTCTACGGCCTGCTGTTCGGCGCATCCTGACCCGGAAAGGCGGTGGAGGGGCCATGTCATCGGCGGAGTGCCACCCGGAGGACGCGGAAGCGGAAGCGGGACGGACCAGGAGAGGGGACGCGGAGGCGGTGCAGGCGAGGAACACGACTCCCGGGGTCTCTCTGGCAAAGGAGCCGGCCGCGGCGGGAAACACGGGCGAGAGCGGCGAGTGGCGTATGACGGGCGAGGCGGGAGCGATGAGCGAGGCGGGCGGCGGTCCGGCCGGGCAGGGAACCGCGGCGGGATCGCCGGGATACACGGGCGGGCCGGGGATTCCGGGCGCGCCCGGGGCCCTGGGCACGCCCGAGGCCCCAGGTGTGCCCGGCCCGATGCCGTCGGCGGTCGAGGGGGCGGGCTCGCCGTCCGTAGTCGCTGAGCCGTCCCCGTACGCTCAGTCGTCCGCGCACGTGCAGCACTCCGTGCCTGCGCAGTCGTCTGTGCCCGCGCAGCCTTCCGTGCCGGTCCCGCAGCCTTCCGTGCCGGTCCCGCAGCCTTCCGTGCCGGTCCCGCAGCCTTCCGTGCCGGTCCCGCAGCCCGGCTTCGCCCCCTCGGCGCCCGCCCCGTCGTCCGCTCCCTCGGACGCGGCCCCCGGCCCTTCCGTGCCCCCGCCCCCGCCGCACGCCTCCGCGCCCGCTCCCGGCCGCTACGGGCGGTCGGGGCTGCCGGCCCGTACGCCCCTCTCCGTGCCCCTGCTGCCGCCGGAGCTGGCCGACGGTCAGCCCCGGCCGCGCCGCGGTGACCCGCTGGCCCGGCGTGCGGGCCGTGCGCTGCGCCGGGTCTTCGCCTCCTCACCGGCCGCCGAGACGGCCGCGGTCACCCAGGCCGCGCACGCCATCCAGCAGCCGGTGACCACGGGCCGGCAGATCGCCGTGTCCAGCATCCGGGGCGGCGCCGGCAAGTCCACCGTCGCCGCCCTGCTCGCGCTCACCCTCGCCCACTACCGCTCCGACCCGGTCCTCGCCGTCGAGGCCGATCCGGCGCTCGGCACGCTGCCGCACCGGCTCGGCGCACGCGAGGTGCGGTGGTCGGGCAGCGATCTGGCGCAGATCGTCGATCCGGCGATGCTGATCACGGACCTGACCGGCTACCTCCTCCCGTTCGCGGGCGGCGGCTGGCTGCTGCCCGGCAGTCAGGGCGCCATCGGCACCCGGCTGGACCTCGACGCCTACCGCGTCGTGATGACCTCGCTCCGCCGTCACTTCGCGGCCACCGTCGTGGACTGCGAGACGCTGCCCGCCGAAGTGGCGCGCACCGCGCTGGTGACGACCCAGGCACGCGTACTGGTCACCCCCGCGACCCCGGAGGGCGTGGCGGCCACCCGTTCCGTACTGGACTGGGTCGGAGGGCTGCACTCCGGTCTGCTGCCCACCACGGTCGTGGTGCTCACCCACACCTCACCGGACAGCGGCGTCGACGTCCGCAGGGCCGCCGAACACCTCGGCGCCGGCGGTGCGGCCGTGCTGCCGCTGCCGTACGACCGGCATCTGGCGGCCGGCGGCGCGATCCGTACGGAGCTGCTCGGCGAACGGACGCGGGAGGCGGCGGCGCGCATCACGGCCGAGGTGATGGACCGCGCGCTCTCGCGGGAACCGGGCCGACAGCAGCAGCGGCAGACAGCGGTGCACCGGCCGGGGCAGCCACCGGTGTACGTCCCGGGGCAGGCGACGGTCTCCGCGCCGTACCAGGAGCCGCAGCGACCACAGCCGCCGTCGGGTCCGCAGTCGCCGTCGGGCCCGCAGCCGTCGGCCGGTCAGCAGACCCAGCCCGGTCCCCAGGCCCCGTATTACCCGCCGCAGACCGCGCACCCGGCTCCCGCACCACAGCAGCGCCCACAGCACGCGCAGCACGCGCCGCACCCTCAGGCGCAGGCGCCCATCCAGCCTCCGTCTCCCTCGCAACAGCAGCCGCACTCGCAGCCCCCGGTGCAGCCCGCGTCGGCGTCCCCGTCGCCGCCGCCGGCTCCCGCGCCGCCAACGGGCCCGACCCCGACCCCGGCCCCGACCCCGGCGCCAGGGCCGATGCCGACCGCTCCCGACCGCCGGAGCCCGTTCGACGGAGGCCCCATCCACTGACCAGGGCCCGTCCCGCCCGTCTCCCGCCCCGGCCCCGGGGGGCCTCCCGCCCCGTCCCATTCCCCGGCCTCCCCTCCGTCCGGTCCGTGAGACAAGTTCTGAGACAACTGGGCGCTCGCTTTACGCTGCCGGCCACCCAGGTGGGGCGAAGTGGGGACAACCCCGCCGTCCGCGATGATCCGGCTGCTCACCGGGGCCGGGGCAGGGCCTAGACTCCGGTCCGTACAGATCGTCGAAGTCGTTGAACAATCACAGTCAGGGAGCGAGGGGCGGACGTGCCGGACGCGACCGTACGCACCACCGTCGCCGCGGACTACTTCCAGGGCTACTCGGTCGTCGGGCTCATCGCCCTGATCGGTGTGCTCTTCGTCGCCGTGGCCTTCGGTGCCGGGCGGCTGCTGCGGCCCGTGGTGCCGACGCCGGAGAAGCTGCTGACGTATGAGTGCGGCGTGGACCCGGTGGGCGAGGGCTGGGCACACACCCAGGTCCGCTACTACGTCTACGCGTTCCTCTACGTCATCTTCGCCGTGGACTCGATCTTCCTGTTCCCCTGGGCAACGGTCTTCGCCGCCCCTGGCTTCGGCGGCGTGACGCTGGTGGAGATGTTCATCTTCCTCGGCTTCCTCGCCGTCGGCCTGCTCTACGCATGGAAGAAGGGCGTCCTGGAATGGACGTGACCCCCGCCGCCAACAGCTCCGCGGCCGAGGCCGCAGGCGCCGCCCCCGAGTTCCTGCCGGAGCCCCGGCGCCTGGGCACCCTCGCCCGGCTCGCGCCCGAACCGATGAAGGTGGTCCTCAACTGGGGCCGCCGCTACAGCCTGTGGGTCTTCAACTTCGGCCTGGCCTGTTGTGCCATCGAGTTCATCGCCGCCTCCATGGCGCGGCACGACTTCATCCGGCTCGGCGTGATCCCGTTCGCGCCCGGCCCCCGCCAGGCCGACCTGATGGTCGTGTCCGGCACCGTCACCGACAAGATGGCGCCCGCGGTCAAGCGGCTCTACGAGCAGATGCCGGAGCCGAAGTACGTCATCTCCTTCGGGGCCTGCTCCAACTGCGGCGGCCCCTACTGGGACTCGTACTCGGTCACCAAGGGCGTCGACCAGATCATCCCGGTGGATGTGTACGTCCCGGGCTGCCCGCCGCGGCCGGAGGCGCTGCTGCAGGGCATCCTCAAGCTCCAGGAGAAGATCGCGCGCGAGTCGCTGGGCGAGCGGTACGCGAAGGGCGGCGCCGCCCGGCCCTCGGCGGCCGCGCTGCGCAGCGGGCTGGTCACGCCGCCCGCGCCGAAGCCGGCGGACGCGCCGGGGTCCGCGGACGCGCCGAAGCCGACGGGGGAGGAACCGCGATGAGCGAGCAGCCCGAGCAGCAGCCGGGGACCCCCGACCGGCCCGGGGCCCCCGCGCAGCCGGAAACCCCCGGCAAGGCAACGGCCCCTGCCCAGGCGGCAGCTGAGCAGCCGGCGACTCCGAGCGACCAGGCCGACCCGGCCGAGCAGTCCGAGCAGGCCGAGCCGGCTCCGGCCGAGCCGGTCGTCGGCTGGCTGCCGCGTCCGGCGAGCGAGATCTTCGGGGCCGGGGCCACCGCGGAGCTGGCGTACGACCTGCTGACCGTCGACGTCCCCGCGGACGGCTGGCTCGCCGCGCTGACGACCGCCCGCGACACCCTGGGCTGCCGCTACTTCGACTGGCTGAGCGCCGTCGACGAGCCCGGCACCGGCTTCCGGATCTGTGCCCACCTCGCGGAGGTGGCGCGCCCCGGCACCGTCCACCGGCTGATCGTGCGGACGACCGTGCCGCACGACGCGGCCGTGCTGCCCACCGCCGTCGAGGTGTACGCGGGCGCGGGCTGGCACGAGCGGGAGACCCACGAGATGTTCGGGGTCGACTTCACCGGCCACCCGCACCTCGCACCGCTGCTGCTCCCGGACAACTTCGAAGGCCACCCGCTGCGCAAGGACTTCGTACTGGCGGCGCGGGTCGCCAAGGCGTGGCCTGGAGCCAAGGAGCCGGGGGAGTCCGAGCACGGCGGGCCCAAGCGGCGTCAGATGCTGCCCCCGGGCGTTCCGGACCCGAACGAGTGGGGCCCGCTGAAGGGCCAGCTGCCGCCTGCGCCCGCACGTCCTGCGCGGGGTGCGCGGGCGGCCGGCGGCGCGGCGGGCGAGCGTCCGGCACGGCGTACCCGTACGGCGGGCGCGGGCTCGGCCAGCCAGCAGGCGACGGGGGAGGGGGCCGGAGCCCCGGCCGCCCCGGCGCCTGCCGAGCGGCCGGAGCGTCCGGCACGGCGCACCCGTTCGGCGAGCGAGGGCTCGGCCGGCCAGCGGCGCGCGACGGCGGACGCTGCCCCGAGCGCCGAGGCGCCGGCCGCGGAGGCCGCGGCCGCGGAGGCCGCGACGACCGCGGCTCCGGCGACTGAGGCCCCGGCGCCCGCGGCCCCGTCGAAGGAGACGAAGCCCAAGGACGCCCCGCCGACCGACGCCCCGGCGAAGGAGGCGCCCGCCCAGGATGCCCCGGCCCCGGCGGCCCCCGCGAAGGCGGCGCCCGCGCGCTCCTCCGACGCGCCCTGGCACCACGCCCGTCCGGCCTTCGACGAGCCGGAGCGCAAGGCGGAGCCGGAGCCCGAGCCGAAGACCGAGCCCGGCACGACGGCCGCCCCGGAGGCGCCGGACGCCACCACGACCGCCCCGGAGCCCCCGCAAGAGAAGGCGGAGCCCGAGCCCCCGGCCACCACGGAGCCCGCACCGCCCGCCGCCCCGGCCGCCCCGGAGCGGAAACCGTCGGCCGCCCCCGACCCGGAGCCCGCACCCCGGCCCCGGCAGGACGGCGCGCCCGACGACGCACCCCAGGACCCGGCAGGAGGCGACACCCCATGAGCGACGCTCTCGACATCGCGCTGCGTCTGCTCGCCGTCTTCGTCGTCTTCCTGGTCTTCCCCCTGGTCATCGGGCAGACCGAGCACAAGGTCATGGCCCATATGCAGGGCCGGCTCGGGCCGATGTACGCGGGCGGCTTCCACGGCTGGGCACAGCTCGTCGCCGACGGGGTGAAGTTCGCGCAGAAGGAAGACATCGTGCCGGCCGGTGCCGACCGGCGGATCTTCCAGCTCGCGCCCGCCGTCGCCCTGCTGCCCTACCTCCTGGTCCTGGTCGCCATCCCGATAGGCCCGCACAACGCCGTGGGCCAGGCCCTGGACGCGGGCATCTTCTTCGTGCTCGCCGTCATGGGCGTCGGGGTGCTCGGCTCGCTGATGGCAGGCTGGGCCTCGGCGAACAAGTTCTCGCTGCTCGGCGGTCTGCGCACGGCCGCGCAGCTGCTGGCGTACGAGCTGCCGATGCTGCTCGCCGCGGCCTCCGTGGCGATGGCGGCCGGCACGCTCTCACTGCCCGGCATCATCGAGGCCTTCCACTGGTGGTGGGTGCCCTGGCAGATCGTCGGCGGGGTGGTCTTCTTCACCGCGGGCCTCGCCGAGCTGCAGCGGCCGCCGTTCGACATGCCGGTCGCCGACTCGGAGATCATCTTCGGTGCGTACACCGAGTACACCGGGCTGCGCTTCGCGCTCTTCCTCCTCGCCGAGTACGCGGGCATCGTCGTCCTCTGCGCCCTGACCTCCGTCCTCTTCCTGGGCGGCTGGCACGGCCCGTTCGGCGCCGACGGCCTGGGCTGGCTGTGGACGCTGCTGAAGACCGTGATCCTCGCCTTCGGCGTCATCTGGCTGCGGGTGACCTACCCGCGGCTGCGCGAGGACCAGCTGCAGAAGCTCGCCTGGACGGTCCTCATCCCGCTCGCCCTCGCCCAGATCGCCCTCACCGGCGTCGTCAAGGTGGTGATCTCGTCATGAGCTTCCCCGGTTCCGGCCTCGCCAAGGGGCTGGCCGTCACCCTCCGGACGATGACGAAACGATCGGTCACCGCGCAGTACCCGGACGTCCAGCCCGACCTCCCGCCGCGTACCCGTGGCGTCATCGGGCTGTTCGAGGAGAACTGCACGGTCTGCATGCTGTGCGCCCGTGAGTGCCCGGACTGGTGCATCTACATCGACTCCCACAAGGAGACGGTGCCGCCCGCCGCCCCCGGCGGGCGTGAGCGCAGCCGCAATGTGCTGGACCGCTTCGCGATCGACTTCGCGCTGTGCATGTACTGCGGCATCTGCATCGAGGTCTGCCCCTTCGACGCGCTCTTCTGGTCACCGGAGTTCGAGTACGCCGAGACGGACATCCGCGATCTGACCCATGAGCGGGACAAGCTCCGCGAGTGGATGTGGACGGTGCCCGAGCCCCCGGCGCTCGACCCGGCGGCCGAGGAGCCCAAGGAACTCGCCGCCGCCCACAAGGCCGCGGACAAGCTCGCCGCCCAGCAGGCGGCCGAGGCCCAGGCTCAGGCCGAAGCCGCGGCCCAGGGTGAGGACCAGGACCGAACGGACACCCCAGGGGAGGGACAGTGACGCTCGCCGCCGCCGGCCCCGGCTTTCTCTCACCCACGGGTGTCGAGATCGCCTTCGTCCTCGTCGGCATCGCCACCCTCGGCGCGGCCGTCATCACCGTCACCACCCGGCAGCTGGTGCACGCCGCCCTCTGGCTGGTCGTCGCCCTCGGCGGGATCGCCGTCGAATACCTCCTCCTCACGGCCGAGTTCATCGCCTGGGTGCAGGTGCTGATCTACGTCGGTTCGGTCGTCGTCCTGCTGCTCTTCGGGCTGATGCTCACCAGGGCGCCCATCGGCCGCTCCCCGGACGCCGATTCGGGCAACCGCTGGGCCGCGCTCACGGTGGCCCTCGCCTCGGCCGGCGCGCTGGTCTGGGTGGTCGTGGACGCCTTCCGCGCCACCTGGATCAGCTTCGAGGGCGCCGCGCAGGGCTCCACCGAGGCCTCCGGGCGCACCCTCTTCCGGTACTGGGTGCTGCCCTTCGAGGCGCTGTCCGTGCTGCTGCTCGCCGCGCTCGTCGGGGCGATCGTGCTGTCCCGCAGGACGGGCGAGGGCCGGGCCGCCGCGGCGGACCTCACGAACGGTGCCTCCCGCGCCGCGGCCGCCCCCGCCCCCCGAGAGGAGCAGCGCTGATGCATCTCGCCTACCCGGCCGTCCTCGCGGTCCTCCTCTTCTGCACCGGTCTGTACGGCGTGCTCGCCCGTCGCAACGCGATCCTGGTGCTGATGTCCGTCGAGCTGATGCTCAACGCCGTCAACCTCAACCTCGTCGCCTTCGACGTCTGGCTGCGCGACACCCTGCACACCGGCCAGGCGCTCACCCTGTTCACCATCGCCATCGCCGCCGCCGAGATCGGCATCGGGCTGGCGATCGTGCTGCTCGTCTACCGCAACCGCGGCAGCTCCGACATCGACCGGCTCCGTGACCTCGCCGAGCAGGCGGACGCCGGGGACACGGACCCGCGGCCGGACACCACGGCGGAGGCCGCCGCGTGACCCTCACGACCACTGCCGTTCTCGTTCCCCTCCTGCCCTTCCTCGGGGCCGTCGCCGGTCTCCTCCTGGGCGGCCGGGCGCCCGGATTCGTCCGGCCGCTGGCCGTGCTGCCGACGCTGGCCGCGGCCGCGCTCGCGGTGACCGTCGCGGTCGCGCAGGGCGCGGGACCGGCCACCGACATCGCCACCCGGCTCACCCCGACCGGCTCGATCCCCATCGACCTGGCCCTGCACATCGACGGCTTCGCCGCGCTGCTCGCCGTCCTGGTCGGGCTCGTGGCGACCTGTGTGCAGCTCTACTCCACCGCCTACCTGCGCGACGACCCGCGCTACCCCTCCTACGCCGCGCTGGTCTCGCTCTTCACCTCCGCGATGCTGCTGGTCGTCTACACCGGCGACCTGATGCTGCTGCTGGTCGGCTGGGAAGTCATGGGCCTGTGCTCCTACTTCCTCGTCGGCCACTACTGGGAGACCGAGGCGGCCCGCGCCGCCTCCCTCAAGGCCTTCCTCGTCACCAAGCTCGGTGACGTCCCCTTCCTCTTCGGCATCTTCGCGCTGGCCGCCGACGCCGGAACCTTCCGCATCACCGGCATCCTCGGCACCGTCGCCGGCGGCGGCCTGGACCATCCGACGCTGATCGCGCTGCTGCTGCTGGCCGGAGTCGCGGGCAAGTCGGCGCAGTTCCCGCTGCACACCTGGCTCCCGGACGCGATGGCCGGTCCGACGCCCGTCTCGGCGCTGATCCACGCCGCGACGATGGTGGCGGCCGGTATCTATGTCGTGGCCCGTCTCCTCCCCGTCTTCGCCGCCTCCGCGGCCGCGCTGGTGGTGATGGCCGTCATGGCCGCGATCACCATGGTCGGCTCCGGTCTCGCCGCGCTGGCCCAGGACGACATCAAGCGCGTCCTGGCCTATTCGACGGTCGGCCAGCTCGGCTACATGCTGGGCGCGCTGGCCGTCGGCGACCGCGGTGCCGCCGTCTTCCACCTCCTCTCGCACGGTGCGTTCAAGGCCCTCCTCTTCCTCGGCGCGGGCGTGATCATCCACGCCGCGGGCACCAACTCGCTGGCCGCCATGTCCCGGATGAGCGGCCTGGCCCGGCGCATCCCGGACGCCTACTGGACCGTCACCGTCGCGCTGCTCGCGCTCGCCGCGATCCCGCCGTTCGCCGGCTTCTTCTCCAAGGAAGCCGTCCTGGGCGCCGCCGAGCACGCCGCCACCGGTGCGGCGCACGGCATCCCCGGCGCGGCCGGCTGGACCGTCCTGGTCTCCGGACTGCTCACCGCCCTCCTCACCGCGGCCTACGCCACGCGTCTGTGGCTGCTGGCCTTCCGGGGCAAGGGCGTCGAGGTCCCCGACCACGGCCCGCAGCCCCTCGTCATGAACGCCGTGCTGTGGGTGCTCTTCGTCCCCACCGTCGCGCTCGGTCTCGCCGCCCCCCTGCTGCCCGACTGGTTCGACGGGCGTTCGCTCGCGCCGACCCTGACCACCTCCGTCCTGGGCACCGGTATCGCCCTCGTCGGCGGCCTGGTCACCTACGCGGCCTGGCGCCACACCACCGCGCTGGCCGCCCGCACCCCCATCGGCGCGGTCGTCACCGACCCGGACGCCCCGCCCGGGCTCGCCGAGGAGACGGCCATCGCCACCCATGCCCCGGTCTACGGAAGCGTCGCCGCCGCCCCGGACCCGGCCGACCCCGGCCGGCTCCTCCTCGGCCCGCTGCAGCCGCACGCCGCCGTCGGCTTCCACCTCGACGCGGTCTACACCGCGCTGTTCGTCCGGCCCGTACGTGCCGCCGCCACGCTCGTCCGCTTCCTGGACCGCGAGGTCGTCGACACCTACGTCCGCGGTGCCGGAGCCGCGCCGGGCTGGCTGGGCGCCGCCGTCCGCCGGGCCCAGACCGGGAACGTGCAGACCTACCTGGGCGCGCTGCTCGCGGGTTCGCTCGTGCTGGCCGTCGCCGCCGTCCTCGTCGCCACGGGCACGGGAGCCTGACCGTGCCGCCATCCCCCGGGGGCCGACCCCCGCACGCCCAGCCGACAGCCCCCGTGGCCTGCCTCGCCGGAGCCGAACCCCTGAGGAGGGCCTGACCCGTGAATCACACCGCTATGCAGCTTCTCCTCGCGGCCGTCGTCGTCCTCCCCCTGGCCGGCGCGCTCGCCGCACTGCTCCCGGCCCCGCCCGGACTGAAGGGCAGGAACCCCGGCCAGGCCGTGCTGCGCCACGGCGTGACCGTCACCGGCGTCGTGCTCGCCGCGGCGATCGCCCTGGCCGTGGGCTTCGACCACGACCACCCGGCCCGTATGCAGGCCACCACCGACATCAGCTGGATTCCGGCGCTCGACATCCGCATCCACCTCGGCGTCGACGGCATCTCGCTCCCCCTCGTCGTCCTGACCGCGCTGCTGACCTTCCTCTGCGCGCTCTACTCCTACTTCCACATGCCAACGGGCCCGTCCCCCAAGGCATTCGTGGCCCTGCTGCTCACTCTTGAGGCCGGCACCCTCGCCACCTTCGCCGTCCTCGACCTGATGCTCTTCTTCCTCGCCTTCGAGATGGTGCTCATCCCGATGTACTTCCTCATCGCCCGCTGGGGCGGGGCGGGGAAGCAGGCGGCGGCCTGGAAGTTCATCCTCTACACGCTGCTCGGCTCCGTCGTGATGCTGCTCGGCCTCCTCCTCATCGGTGTGAAGTCCGGCACTTTCGACATGGTGGCACTCGCCACTGACAACGGCCCGAACGACCGGCTCAGCCACACGGTTCAGGTGCTCGCGGTGCTCGCGATCGGCATCGGACTGGCGGTCAAGTCGCCCCTGTGGCCGCTGCACAGCTGGCTGCCCGACGCCCACACCGCCGCCCCCACCGTCGGCTCGGTGCTGCTGGCCGGCGTCCTGCTGAAGATGGGCACCTACGGCTTCGTACGGATCGCCCTGCCCATCACACCCGACGGCATGCGGACCTTCGCGCCGTACCTCGCCGCGCTGGCCGCCGTCGGCATCATCTACGGCTCGCTCGCCTGCCTCGCCCTCGTCCGCAAGGGCGCCAAGGGCGACCTCAAGCGCCTGATCGCCTACAGCTCCGTCGGCCACATGGGCTTCGTCCTGCTCGGCATCGCCAGCATGACCCCCACCGGCGTCAACGGCGCACTGTTCGCCAACATCGCGCACGGCCTGATCACCGGCCTGCTCTTCTTCCTCGTCGGCGCCCTCAAGGACCGCTACGGCAGCACCGACCTCGACACCCTCGCGGGCAGCACCGGCGCCGCCCTCTACGGCCGGGCGCCGCGCTTCGGCGGGCTGCTCGCCTTCGCCGCCGTCGCCTCCCTGGGCATCCCCGGACTGGCCGGCTTCTGGGGCGAGATGCTGGCGATGTTCGGGGCCTTCCAGCCGGCCCCGGGCCTCAGCCGCCCCGCCTTCCTGACGTTCATGGTGCTGGCCGGCCTCGGCACCCTGCTGACCGCGGCCTATCTGCTGCTCGTCGTCCGCCGCGTCTGTATGGGCGGGACCCCGCACCTCGCTCCCACCGCGCCGCTCGGCACCGCCGACCCGGCTGACGGGGACCCCTCCGGAGAGCCCGCGCCGGCCCCCGTGGTCCCCGACATCGCGCGCTACGAATACGCGGCCTGGACCCCCCTCGCCGTCCTCACCGTCCTCGCCGGACTGTGGCCCGCGGCCCTCCTCGGCCTCACCGACCCGGCCGTCCAGCAGCTCCTCGGAGGCGGTAAGTGATGAGCTCGATCACCCCTCTGGTCCAGTCCGTCGACTGGGTCGCCCTCGCGCCGCCCACCCTCACCGCGGCCGTCGCCCTGGTGGTGCTCGTCGCCGACCTCTTCCTCCCGGCGGCCCGCAAACCGCTGCTGGGCTGGATGGCCACGGCCGGCCTCGCGGTCTCCGCGCTCCTCCTGCTGCCCCTCCTGGGCGGCGGCCGGCGCACCTTCTGCCTGCCCGCCCACCCCGAGGTGTGCAGCTATGTGGCCGACCCGTTCGCCCTGGTCATCCAGTTCCTGGTGCTCGGCGGGGCGCTGCTGACCGCCCTGCTGTCCATCGACACCATCAGGGACCAGGACCTGCCCGCCGGCGAGTACTGGTTCCTGCTGCTCTCCTCGGCCGCCGGCGCCGCCCTGCTGCCCGCCTCCCGGGACCTCGCCACCCTCGTCATCGCCCTCGAAGTGGCCTCGCTGCCCGCCTTCGCCCTCGTGGGGCTGCGGCGCGGCGACCGGCTCTCCTCCGAGGCGGCGCTGAAGTTCTTCCTGTCCTCGGTGGCCGCCACCGCCGTGATGCTGCTCGGCGTGAGCTTCCTGTACGCGGCCACCGGCAGCCTCCACCTCTCCCAGGTGGCCCACGGCCTCACCGCGCTCCCCGACCCGCGGCTGGCCACTCTGGCGAGCGCCGGCGTCGCGCTCACCCTGGTCGGCTTCGCCTTCAAGACGGCCGCCGCCCCGTTCCACTTCTGGGTGCCGGACACCTATGTCGGCGCACCGCTCCCCATTGCCGGCTACCTGTCCGTGGTCGGCAAGGCGGTCGGCTTCTCCGGCCTGATCCTCGTCACGGTCCAGGGCTTCCCGTCGTACGCGGACGTCTGGGGCCCGGCGCTGGCCGTCCTCGCCGCGCTCACCATGACCGTCGGCAATGTCGCGGCCCTCCGCCAGGACCCCCGCCGCGCGCACAGCGCGGTACGGCTGCTCGCCTGGTCGTCGGTCGGCCAGGCCGGCTACCTCCTGGTGCCGATCGCGGCGGCCGGCTACACCCGGGACCCGGCGCACGCCATCGGCTCCACCGTCGCCTACGCCCTGATGTACGCGGCCGTGAACCTCGGCGCCTTCGCCGTCGCCGCCCTGGTGGCCCGTACGCGCCCCGCCAACCGCATCACCGACTACCGGGGCCTCTACGCCCGCCGCCCGCTGGCAGCGCTCGCCATGGGCTTCTTCCTGCTGTGCCTGGCCGGGCTGCCGCCGGGCATCATCGGCCTGTTCGCCAAGGTCACGGTGTTCTCCGTGGCCGTCGACGCGGGGCTGGCCTGGCTCGCGGTGGTCATGGCGGTCAATGTCGTGATCGCGCTCTACTACTACCTGCAGTGGACCACGGTCCTCTTCCGGGGAGCCGAGGCCGGCGAAGCCGCGCCCGAGGCCGCCCCGGCGGAGGAACGGCCGTCCCGCGCCGGCATCCCGGCGCCCCTCGCCACCGCCATCGCGCTCGCGTCCGTGCTCGGCATCGCCCTCTCCGGCGCCCCCCAGCTCGTCCTGCGCTTCGCCTCCGGGACGCTGCTCTAACGGGCCGGGCGGCGCAGCCCGCACCCTCCGGGGGCCCACAGCGGCCCTCAGCCCGCCCGTACGGCGACAGGCCCCACCGGGCGCGGTTCCGTGCCGCGTCCGGCCCCGCCGCGCGCGCACCGGGGAACCAGGCTCGTTCATCTCGCGTTGACCAGTGAGTAAGGGTCCACTGGAGAGTGGAGACACGCAGCACAGGGTTCCCCTGCCGCACCGCTTGGAG
Organism: Streptomyces sp. NPDC001219; assembly: GCF_053597915.1. NCBI lineage: Bacteria > Bacillati > Actinomycetota > Actinomycetes > Kitasatosporales > Streptomycetaceae > Streptomyces > Streptomyces sp. NPDC001219. The sequence goes on from NZ_JBSFJF010000021.1 coordinate 53,686, forward strand.
GGCGTACCGTGCACCGCCGGCACAACGGGCTCAGGACCGCCGTACTCCTCGGGGGACTGTCCGCCCTCATCATCCTCATCGGCAGCCTGTTCGGCCGTACGGGCCTGATCATCGCCGTCGTCGTCGCCCTGGGCACCAACGCCTACGCGTACTGGAACAGCGACAAGCTCGCCCTGCGGGCCATGCGCGCCCGCCCGGTCAGCGAGTTCGAGGCGCCCCAGCTCTACCGCATGGTCCGCGAGCTCTCCACCACGGCCCGCCGGCCCATGCCGCGCCTGTACCTCTCCCCGACCCAGGCGCCCAACGCCTTCGCCACCGGCCGCAACCCCCGAAACGCCGCGGTCTGTTGCACCGACGGCATCCTCCAGCTGCTCGACGAACGCGAGCTGCGCGGTGTCCTCGGCCATGAGCTCAGCCATGTCTACAACCGCGACATCCTCATCTCCTCCGTCGCGGGCGCGCTGGCCTCCGTCGTGATGTTCCTCGTCAACTTCGCCTGGCTGATTCCCATAGGCCGCTCCGACGACGACGAGGGCCCCGGCCTGCTGGGCATGCTGCTGATCATGATCCTCGGGCCGGTCGCGGCCGGGATCGTCCAGCTCGCCGTCAGCCGCTCCCGCGAGTACCAGGCGGACGCCTCGGGCGCCCAGCTCACGGGCGACCCGCTGGCCCTGGCCTCCGCCCTGCGCAAGCTGGAGGCGGGCACCCGGCAGCTCCCGCTGCCGCCCGAGCCGCGGCTGGAGACGGCCGGCCACCTGATGATCGCCAATCCGTTCCGGGCGGGCGAGGGCCTGTCCCGGCTGTTCTCCACCCACCCCCCGATGCGCGAACGCATCGCCCGGCTGGAACAGATGGCGGGCCGCCGCCCCTGACGGCCGGGCCGCCCTCCGGCCGGGCCCCTCCGGGCCGGCCGGCCGCCGCGGTGGCCGCCGCCCGCCGGCCGCCGCATCATGAACGCAACGCTTCACCCGGTCCCGAGCGTCTTGCCCGGCAGTTACGTCCTACGCCGCGCCCGTGGAAGGCTGCTGATCATGAAGTTCATCCTCAACGTCCTCTGGCTGATCCTCAGCGGCTTCTGGCTGGCGCTCGGCTACCTGGCCGCGGGCATCATCTGCTGCATCCTCATCGTCACCATCCCGTTCGGCATCGCGTCCTTCCGGATCGCGGGCTACGCCCTGTGGCCCTTCGGCCGGACGACCGTCGAACGTCATGACGCCGGCGCCGGCTCGGCGATCGGCAACGTCATCTGGATCATCTTCGCGGGCTGGTGGCTGGCCCTGGGGCACGTCGTCACCGGCCTCGTCCTGTGCGTGACGATCATCGGCATCCCCTTCGGCATCGCCAACTTCAAGATGATCCCGATCTCCCTCATGCCGCTCGGCCGCGACATCGTCCCCACCGACGAGCCCTTCGCGGTCCGCTGACCGCCCGCCCCGCCCGGCCCCTCGCCTCAGACCCGTACGAGCCCCCGAGGGGCCATATACCGCCCGAACCCCAGCGGTTCGACGCCCGGCAGGGTCCCGATGAAGCGCAGCACCTCCCCGTCGGGCCGCAGCCGGGTGCCGGCCTCCCGTTCGTGCGACTCCGGGTCCGTCCACTCGCTGTAGTTGACGACCCGGTCGCCGTCCTCGGCGATGTGGAAGTGCGAGGCGATCCCGCCCTCCCCCCGCTGAAACCCACCGACCAGCTCCAGCAGGCCGTCGACGAGCTCCCGCGCCGCGTCGTGCCCCGCCGTCCGGAAGGCGACGCGTACGACGCAGCCCGGCTCCCGCGGCGCGCCGTGCGGCAGCATGCTGCGGTACAGCCGGAAGCGCCCGGGACCGGCGTTGCCGACGTCCCCCACGCCGTCCAGCACCGCCGCGATCCGCCCGCTCAGCCCGGTGCTCTCGGTCCGTACGAACTCCTGATGTGCCGCGTGGCTCGTCCACTGCGCGTAATTGAGCACACGGCGCCCGTCCGTCCCGGCGAACAGCACCCGCGACAGGAAGCCCGCCGGCAGCGGCGTCTCCTCCCAGGCGCGGGCGACCCCGTCCAGGACGGCCCGCTGCCCCGCCGGACTCCCGGCGTCCCACTCACTGATCAGTACGGCACCCGCGTCCGCCCGCCGGACCTGCGGAAACACATCGGTACGGAACTCCCCGGAGCGGGCCGGTGCCTCATGCGAAGACGTCATGCCACGACCCTGCAGGCTCAACAGCGGTTGAGGTCAAGCACTCCTCGGGGGCGCGCTCGCGCCGCCCGGCACACAGGTGGGGCGGCACGCCGCAGCGCGCCGCCCCATCCTGTGGCACCCGGAAAGCCGGGCTCCTAGCGGTAGTTCACGAACTGCAGGGCGAAGTCCAGGTCCTTGCCCTTCAGCAGCTGCTGCACCGCCTGCAGGTCGTCCCGGCTCTTCGAGCTGACCCGCAGCTCGTCGCCCTGCACCTGCGCCTTGACGCCCTTCGGGCCCTCATCGCGGATGATCTTGGCGACCTTCTTGGCGTTGTCCTGCGAGATCCCCTCCTCGATCGAGGCGAAGATCTTGTACTCCTTGCCCGAGGCCTGCGGCTCGCCGGCGTCCAGCGCCTTCAGCGAGATCCCGCGCTTGACCAGCTTGGACTGGAAGATGTCGAGTACGGCCTTCACCCGCTCCTCGGCGTTGGCCCGCATCTCGATCTTCTCGCCCGACCAGTCGATCGACGCGCCCACGCCCTTGAAGTCGTAGCGCTGCGAGATCTCCTTGGCGGCCTGGTTGAGGGCGTTGTCGACCTCCTGCCGCTCTACCTTCGAGACGATGTCGAAACTGGAGTCGGCCATGTTGAGTTGGCTCCTCGTACGTAGATCCATCAGGGGTGCGGCCCGTCCCCGGACCGCCTGCCCAGCCTAGCCACCCGCCCAAGATCCAGCGCTCTCGAATCGAGTGGCGAACCACCCCCGGCGATCAGGTATGGTTTACGTCGTTGCCACGGAGCACCGCCCAGAGCGGGACTCCCGGCAGCAATCCCAGGCGGTGTGCCCGAGCGGCCAAAGGGAGCAGACTGTAAATCTGCCGGCTCAGCCTTCCCAGGTTCGAATCCTGGCGCCGCCACAGTGGAGGAAATCCCCTCCGACCTGCTGACACAGCAGGTCGGAGGGGATTTTTCGTTTGCCGGGACCATCTGCCCCGCTCTGAGCCCTGGAGTGCACGAACGGGCCGTCGACGGCGTATCCGAAGGTTCTGCTCGGCGTGGGGGTGCCGCACCGGCTCTCCGTTCCGTTCACCGAACCAAGATCATTAAGGTGATCGCCACCCGGCCCGCTGACGCGCACGCGCCAAAGCGGCGGCCGTGGCTTCTGCCCCACAGCCCCCCACGTCCCTTAGGGAGAAGACCGTGCGATCACGTGCACGTACCCGGATGCTGACCCTGGCCGGCACCGTCGCCCTCGCCACCCTCACCGCCGCGCCGGCGGCGCACGCCGCCGCCTCGGGGTGCACCCACAACTGGAGCGGCCCGCAGGTCTGCATCGAGACCACCGGCGAGAGCGGCAACACGCACCCCGGCACGATCACCGCCACCTGGACCAACCCGCCCGGGAACCGCAGCAAGGCGACGGTCTACATCACGAACTGGGCCGCGGGCACCCACACGATGACCGCCAAGCGCCACGGCGACGAGATCAAGGGCAGCTGGACCCCGGAGGGCAATCCCTTCATGGACGGCAAGCTCTGCGCCCGTTTCAAGGGCTCCAACGCCAAGGCCTGCGTCGACCTGATCAACCGGTAGCGCCCCGTCCCGGCACGGCTCCCCGCCTCGGAAGCGGGGAGCCGTCTTGGCCCGTCAGATCTCCGCGCGCCCATACCGGGGCCCTCATCCTCCCCGTAGGCGCTGCGGCGGCCTTGTACGGCACTTGCGCGGGGAGCCGGACGGCGGCACACCGAAGACCGGATGGCCCGCCGCCCCACCGGAGTTCAGAGACGTCGGTCACGGCAGCCGCGGCACCGCGGCCGCGCCCCCGCGCGGGCGCCACCGCCCCTCAGCCCCCGGCCACCGCCCGCACCGCTTCCCGGACGGGGACGTCCCCGCCGATCAGTTCCAGCGTCCGGCCGATGGTGCCCGGCTCGTCGAGCAGCTCCACCAGGACGGCGGCCACATCGTCCCGGGTCACTTCGCTGCGGCCGGTCGCGTCGGCCAGCGTCACCAGGTCCGTGCCGGCGTCGTTGGTCAGCCGGCCCGGCCGCAGGATCGTCCAGTCCAGCCCGGCGCGGGCCCGTACGTCCGCGTCCGCCGCGCCCTTCGCCCGCAGGTACGCCGCGAAGACCGGGTCGGTGCCCTCGGGGGGCTCACGGTCCGCGCCCATGGACGAGACGACGAGGAAGCGCCGTACCCCGGCCGCCTCCGCCGCGTCCGCGAAGACCGCCGCCGCACCGCGGTCCACCGTGTCCTTGCGTTCGATGCCACTGCCCGGTCCCGCGCCCGCCGCGAAGACGGCCGCGTCGGCGCCGTCCATGTGCCGGGCGACGTCCTCCACCGACGCCGACTCCAGGTCGCAGACCACCGGTTCGGCTCCCGCGGCCAGCAGATCACCGGCCTGTTCCGGCCGGCGGATGATGCCCGCGACCTCGTCCCCGCGCTTGGCGAGCAACCGCTCCAGCCGCAGCGCGATCTGACCATGTCCACCTGCGATGACAATGCGCATGATCCCGACCGTACGCGGTGCCGCCGCCGTGGCGTACGGGACCGGCCGGGGAGCGGCCCTTCTCCCCGCCCGCGGCTCAGCGCTGCGACTGCCGCGGCAGCTCCAGCGCCACGTCCGCCGCCGAGTCGCAGTACTCCCGCACCGCGCTGGTCCGGGCGACCACCCGCCCGCGGTGGATCACGATCCGGCTGTACGCGAGCGAGAGCACCCCGGCGATCCGCTCCCCACGCACCGCCAGCAGCTCCGCGGGGAAGCCCGCCTCGACCCGCACCTCCGGCAGCCCCAGCGTCGCCCGCGCCGCCGAACTCACCGTCCCGTAAGCCGCCTCCGGCGTCGCCTCACCCAGGGAGGCCAGCAGATACGCGGCCTCCAGCGGGTCCCCGCGCCCCACCGGGTTCGCCACGTCCCGCAGCGCCCCGCTGCCCGCCGCCACCCGCACCCCGGCCGCCCGCAGCAGCCGTACCGGCGCCGGCCGCGACACCCGCGAGCCGTACCGCTCCAGGCCCGTGCAGTCGCCCTGCGGCAGGCACACGACGGCGACCCCGGCGGCCGCCAGCTGCTCGGCGACCCGCGCCGCCACGCTCCGCGGCATCCGCGCCATCCCGGCGCACGGCCCGAGGGCGACGCCCGGCCGCAGCCCGCCCGACATCGCCGCGAACCGCGCCAGCCGCGCAGGGTCGTCGCCGTCGGTGTGCAGATCCACCGGACAGCCGTGCTCCCCGGCCAGCTCCAGCACCGTTTCGACGTACCCGGCCGGATCGGGGTCCAGGTCCGGGCAGCCGCCGATGACCGAGGCGCCCATCTTCACCGCGTCCCGCAGCATCGCCAGCCCGTCCGCCCCGGCCACCCCGGTCAGCACCCGCGGCACCGCGACCGCCGCCAGATCGGCCAGCCCGCGCAGCGACCGACGGGCCTGCAGCACCGCCTCCAGCGAGCGCAGGCCCTGGACGTCGCCGATCCTGACGTGGCTGCGGGAAGCGGTGGCGCCGTGCCCCAGTTGCAGCAGCGCGGCCTCGGTCGTCCGCCGCTGGACGTCCTCGGGCGAACTGGACGCGGGCCCGTCGGAGTCGGCCGTCAGCGCGGTGTCGCAGTGCGCGTGGGGCTCGGCGGGGGCGGGGAGCAGGAGGTAGCCGGCGAGGTCGACGCGGGCGCCCTGCGGGGCGAGGCTGCCGGCCGTCCCGACGGCCTCGATGTGTCCGCCGCCGAGCCGTACGTCCACCGTCCGGCCGTCCGCGAGCCGCGCGCCGCACAGCACCAGCGCCCCGCCTTCCGGCCTGGCGAACCGGCCGGGCCCGCCGGGTTTTCCCGGCTGCGGCTGCGGCGAACTGCTGTCGGACATCGCGCTCCTCGAAGGCACCCGGCGTGCAAGATCACGCAGCGTTCTTCCGAGCCTAGGCCGCGGCCGGGAGAGCTTCGCGCAGGCGCGAAATAGTCGTACCGGTGTGGTGCGCGGGGCGGCTGGGGCACGGCCCGGATACGGATTTCACGTTTGGCGGCGGGCCGTGTAATGTCTTCATCGCTCGCCCCAATAGCTCAGTCGGCAGAGCGTCTCCATGGTAAGGAGAAGGTCTACGGTTCGATTCCGTATTGGGGCTCTGATGTGTGAGGTTCCCGCCTTCGGGCGGGGTCCCCTCGCATCACAGCGGTGTAGCTCAGTCGGTAGAGCAAGCGGCTCATAATCGCTGTGTCACCGGTTCAAGTCCGGTCACCGCTACTGACAGTAGCCGATTGTGGGGTCGGTCCTCCGATCGGCTACTCTTTTATGCGTTAATCCGACCACCCGTCCGTCCAAGGAGCACTCACGTGGCTGCCACCGACGTCCGCCCGAAGATCACGCTGGCCTGCGTGGAGTGCAAGGAGCGGAACTACATCACCAAGAAGAACCGGCGTAACGACCCGGACCGTCTTGAGATGAAGAAGCACTGCCCTCGTTGCAACTCGCACACCGCGCACCGCGAGACGCGATAACTCAGGCTCGTTCGTGAGGCCGTCCCCATTCGTGGGGGCGGCCTCACGGCGTTATCACCATCAGTACAGGGAGGTTGCGAGCCCATGGCGCTCGACCAGTCTTTTGTCGGACGCACGTACCCGCCCACCGACCCGTACGAGGTCGGCCGGGAAAAGATCCGCGAATTCGCCGAGGCGATCGGTGACCCCAACCCCGCTTATACGGACGCAGAAGCGGCCAAGGCGCTCGGATACTCCGATGTGATCGCCCCGCCGACTTTTGTGTTCGCCATCACATTCAAGGCCGCGGGACAGGTCATCGAGGACCCGCAACTCGGCCTGGACTACAGCCGGGTGGTGCACGGCGACCAGAAGTTCGCCTACACCCGGCCGGTGCGCAGCGGCGACCGGCTGTCCGTCACCTCCACCATCGAGGCCATCAAGACCATGGCCGGCAACGACATCATCGACATCCGTGGCGAGGTGCACGACGAGGCGAGCGAACACGTCGTGACCGCCTTCACCAAGCTGGTGGCCCGCGCCGAGAAGGAGGCCTGAGATGACCGCGAAGATTTCCTACGACGACGTCGAGGTCGGTACGGAACTCCCGGCGCAGTCCTTCCCCGTGAGCCGCGCCACGCTCGTCCGGTACGCGGGCGCCTCCGGCGACTTCAACCCGATCCACTGGAACGAGAAGTTCGCCAAGGAGGTCGGGCTGCCGGACGTCATCGCCCACGGCATGTTCACCATGGCCGAGGCGATCCGGGTGGTCACCGACTGGGCCGGTGACCCGGGCGCGGTCGCCGAGTACGGGGTGCGCTTCACCAAGCCCGTCATCGTCCCCAACGACGACACCGGCGCACAGATCGAGGTCAGCGCCAAGGTCGCCGCCAAGCTGGACGACGACGACCGTACGGTCCGCGTCGACCTCACCGCGATGAGCGCCGGCCAGAAGGTGCTGGGCATGTCCCGCGCCGTGGTCCGCCTCGCCTGAGCGGAGCCGCCCGGGGGCGTCCGGCCGAGGGCTGCCGGACCGCCCCCGTACCCTTGGGCGCGTGCAGGAACTCCACGACGCCCCCCTCGCCCCGCTGACCACCTTCCGCCTCGGCGGCCCGGCCACCCGCCTCATCACGGCCACCACCGACGACGAGGTGATCGCGGCGGTCCGCGCGGCCGACGAAGCCGGGACCCCGCTGCTGATCATCGGCGGCGGCAGCAACCTCGTCATCGGCGACAAGGGCTTCGACGGCACGGCCCTGCGCCTCGCCACCCGCGGCTTCACGCTCGACGGCACGGCCCTCACGCTCGCCGCGGGCGAGAACTGGTCCGACGCGGTCGCCCGTACGGTCGAGGCGGGACTGGCGGGCATCGAGTGCCTGGCCGGCATCCCCGGCTCCGCGGGCGCCACCCCGATCCAGAACGTGGGCGCGTACGGCCAGGAGGTCTCCGCCACGATCACCGAGGTCGTCGCCTACGACCGCCGCCTCGGCGAGACCGTCACGATCCCCGCCGCGGAGTGCGGCTTCTCGTACCGCCACAGCCGCTTCAAGGAGCACCCCGACCGGTTCGTGGTGCTGCGGGTGCGCTTCGCCCTGGAGGACGCCGGGGGCCTCTCCGCGCCCCTGAAGTACCCCGAGACGGCCCGCGCCCTCGGAGTGGAGGCGGGGGACCGGGTCCCGGCCGCCGTCGCCCGGGAGACCGTGCTGGCCCTGCGCGCCGGCAAGGGCATGGTGCTGGACCCCGAGGACCACGACACCTGGTCGGCGGGCTCGTTCTTCACCAACCCGATCCTCACCGAGGCCGAGCACACCGCCTTCCTGCGCCGCGTCCAGGACCGCCTCGGCCCCGACGTCGCCCCGCCCGCCTTCCCGGCCGGCGACGGCCTGGTGAAGACCTCGGCGGCCTGGCTCATCGACCGGGCCGGCTTCACCAAGGGCTACGGCAGCGGCCCCGCCCGCATCTCCACCAAGCACACCCTCGCGCTCACCAACCGCGGCACGGCCACCACCGAGGACCTGCTCGCCCTGGCCCGCGAGGTCCGCGACGGGGTACGGGCGGCCTTCGGCGTCACCCTCGTCAACGAACCGGTCACGGTCGGCGTCAGCCTCTAGGACGCGGGCCGGGGCGCCGCCTCCCGCCGGCTGACGGGCCGGCCCGTCAGCCGGCCAGCCAGGCGTCGATGTCCGTCAGGAGCCGCTGCTGCTCGTCCTGCGGGGCGCAGGAGCCGCGGACCGACTGCCGGGCCAGTTCGGCCAGTTCGGTGTCGGAGAAGCCGTGCGTGCCGCGGGCGATCTCGTACTGCGCGGCCAGCCGCGCGCCGAACAGCAGCGGATCGTCCGCGCCCAGCGCCATCGGCACACCCGCGTCGAAGAGCGTCCGCAGCGGCACGTCCTCCGGCTTCTCGTAGACCCCCAGCGCCACGTTCGACGCCGGACACACCTCGCAGGTCACCCCGCGCGAGGCCAGCCGGCGCAGCAGCACGGGGTCCTCGGCGGCCCGTACGCCGTGCCCGACCCGGCCGGCGTGCAGATCGTCCAGGCAGTCCCGGACGCTGGCCGGCCCCGACAGCTCGCCGCCGTGCGGCGCCGCCAGCAGGCCGCCCTCCCGGGCGATGGCGAAGGCACGGTCGAAGTCCCGGGCGAAACCCCGGCGTTCGTCGTTGGACAGCCCGAAACCGATCACACCGTGGTCGGCGTAGCGCACCGCGAGACGGGCCAGCGTACGGGCGTCCAGGGGGTGCTTCATACGGTTCGCGGCCACCACGACGCGGATGCCGAGACCGGTGTCGCGGGAGGCGCTGCGCACCGCGTCCAGGATGATCTCCAGGGCCGGGATCAGCCCGCCCAGCCGCGGGGCGTACGAGGTCGGGTCGACCTGGATCTCCAGCCATCGTGACCCGTCGCGGACGTCCTCCTCGGCGGCCTCGCGCACCAGCCGCTGGATGTCCTCCGGCGTCCGCAGACACGAGCGCGCGATGTCGTACAGCCGCTGGAAACGGAACCAGCCGCGCTCATCCGTGGCCCGCAGCCGGGGAGGCTCACCGCTGCGCAGCGCCTCCGGCAGGTGCACGCCGTACTTGTCGGCGAGGTCCAGCAGGGTCGCGGACCGCATCGAACCGGTGAAGTGCAGGTGCAGATGGGCCTTCGGCAGTCGGCGCAGGTCTCGACTGGCGGCTTCGCCGCGGGCACGAACGCTCTCCATCCGAAGATCTTGCCGTATGTGAGCGGGCGCCGGTAGGCCCTTTCCCGAAGGGGTGTCCGGTGGAATACGCGTACGGGCCCCGGCTGCGCTTCCGGGGCCCGTGGACGGGACAGCCGCCTACTTGGCGTCCGCCAGCAGCTTCTGGAGGCGCGACACGCCCTCGACCAGGTCCTCGTCGCCCAGCGCGTACGACAGCCGCAGATAGCCGGGGGTGCCGAAGGCCTCACCCGGGACGACGGCGACCTCCGCCTCCTCCAGGATCAGCTCGGCCAGCTCGACGCTGCTCTGCGGGCGCTTGCCGCGGATCTCCTTGCCCAGCAGCTCCTTCACCGACGGGTACGCGTAGAACGCGCCCTCCGGCTCCGGGCACAGCACCCCGTCGATCTCGTTGAGCATCCGCACGATGGTCTTCCGGCGCCGGTCGAAGGCGACCTTCATCTCCTCGACGGCCGCCAGATCCCCGGAGACCGCCGCGATGGCCGCGGCCTGGGCGACGTTGGACACGTTGGACGTGGCGTGCGACTGGAGGTTCGTGGCGGCCTTGATGACGTCCTTGGGGCCGATCGCCCAGCCCACCCGCCAGCCGGTCATCGCGTACGTCTTCGCCACGCCGTTGACGATGACGCACCTGTCGCGCAGCTCCGGCACGACCACCGGCAGCGACGAGAAGGTGGCGTCGCCGTAGACCAGGTGCTCGTAGATCTCGTCGGTCAGCACCCACAGGCCGTGCTCGGCCGCCCAGCGGCCGACGGCCTCGATCTGCTCCCGGCTGTAGACCGCGCCGGTCGGGTTCGACGGCGAGACGAACAGCAGCACCTTCGTGCGGTCCGTACGCGCCGCCTCCAGCTGCTCCACGGTCACCCGGTAGCCGGTGGTCTCGTCCGCGACGACATCGACCGGCACACCGCCGGCCAGACGGATCGACTCGGGGTAGGTGGTCCAGTACGGCGCCGGGACGATGACCTCGTCGCCCGGGTCCAGGATCGCGGCGAACGCCTCGTAGATCGCCTGCTTGCCGCCGTTCGTCACCAGGACGTTCGCGGCCTCGATCTCGTAGCCGGAGTCCCGCAGGGTCTTCGCGACGATGGCGGACTTCAGCTCGGGGAGGCCGCCGGCCGGGGTGTAGCGGTGGTACTTCGGGTTGCGGCAGGCCTCGGTCGCCGCCTCGACGATGTAGTCGGGCGTGGGGAAGTCGGGCTCACCGGCGCCGAAGCCGATCACCGGGCGCCCGGCGGCCTTGAGGGCCTTCGCCTTGGCGTCGACGGCGAGGGTCGCGGACTCGGAGATCGCCCCGACGCGGGCCGACACCCGGCGGTCACCGGCGGACGAAACGGGAGGAGTGGCAGCGCTCATACCTGCATCGTCCCAGACCTCTGACGGGCCCGGCACATTGTCGGCGGGCACCACCCGGCACGTTTCTGTTCGACGCCTGGCTCCGAAACACGTACACTCGCTGACCGTTGGCTCTCAACAGGCCGCCGCGGTGCACGCACGTAGTGCAGTCGGCCGCATGCGGTAGGTTGGGGGAACCACAAAGGGTCGTAGCTCAATTGGTAGAGCACTGGTCTCCAAAACCAGCGGTTGGGGGTTCAAGTCCCTCCGGCCCTGCTACACGCACTTCGTCATCACAGTGCGTGCACGCGTACGTATGAAATGCACCGCCGTGCGGCTCAACCGGGCGCGGCACGGCCACGACCCGGATTCAGGTGAGGACGAGTGACGGACGCCCTGGGCTCCATCGACATGCCTGAGCGCGGTCGTTCCGAGGACGAGACCGCAGAGTCCCAGAAGAAGCCCCGCCGCGGCGGCAAGCGCGGCAAGAAGGGCCCGTTCGCCCGCCTCGCGCTCTTCTACCGCCAGGTCGTGGCGGAACTCCGCAAGGTCGTCTGGCCCACGCGCAGCCAGCTGTCGACGTACACCACCGTGGTGATCGTCTTCGTTGTCATCATCATCGGTCTCGTAACCGTGATTGACTTGGGAATCAACCGAGTCGTCGGGTACGTCTTCGGCTGATCCCGCGGAGGGCGCCTCAGCGGGCGCCCGTTTCGCATGTTCAACCCCTTGAAGCCAGGAAGAAGCAGCCACCGTGTCTGACCCGAACCTGAACGACGCCGCCGACTCCGCCGAGACGGCAGCGGCCGACGTGGACGCGGCTGCCTCGGCCGAGGTCCAGGGCGACGACACCGAACTCGAGATCGTCCAGGCCGCCGACGAGGTCGACGAGCTGGACGCCGAGGAAGCCGCCGCCGGCGAGCCCGCCGAGGACGCGGCCGTGCACGTCGAGGACGAGGACGAGGTCACCGGCGAGGACGCCGAGGAGGAAGAGGAGCCGGTCGACCCGGTGGCCGCCCTCCGTGACGAACTCCGCGGCCTCCCCGGTGAGTGGTACGTCATCCACACCTACGCGGGTTACGAGAACCGCGTGAAGACCAACCTCGAGCAGCGCGCCGTCTCGCTGAACGTCGAGGACTACATCTTCCAGGCCGAGGTGCCGCAGGAAGAGGTCGCCCAGATCAAGAACGGCGAGCGCAAGACCATCCGCCAGAACAAGCTCCCGGGCTACGTGCTGGTGCGCATGGACCTGACGAACGAGTCCTGGGGCGTCGTCCGCAACACGCCAGGTGTCACGGGCTTCGTGGGCAACGCCTACGACCCCTACCCGCTGACGCTGGACGAGATCGTCAAGATGCTCGCCCCGGAGGCCGAGGAGAAGGCCGCCAAGGAGGCCGCCGCGGCCGAGGGCAAGCCGGCGCCGTCCCGCAAGGTCGAGGTCCAGGTGCTGGACTTCGAGGTGGGCGACTCCGTCACCGTCACCGACGGTCCGTTCGCGACGCTGCAGGCGACGATCAACGAGATCAACGCCGACTCGAAGAAGGTCAAGGGCCTCGTCGAGATCTTCGGCCGCGAGACCCCGGTCGAGCTGAGCTTCGACCAGATCCAGAAGAACTAGGTTCTTCCGGAACACCAGCCAAATCGATCAGGTCAGACGGGCTCACAGCCGGTCTGACCTGCTCGGTTTTTGGCCGCGCGACCATACCCGTTATCGTTGTGCGGTATGCCTCCATCCGGATGACCGGATGGATTGGCGAAACACCTCTCACTAGGACCCGGAGAGAGCATGCCTCCCAAGAAGAAGAAGGTCACGGGGCTTATCAAGCTCCAGATCCAGGCCGGTGCCGCGAACCCGGCTCCGCCGGTCGGCCCCGCGCTGGGTCAGCACGGCGTCAACATCATGGAGTTCTGCAAGGCCTACAACGCCGCGACCGAGTCGCAGCGTGGCATGGTCGTGCCGGTGGAGATCACGGTCTACGAGGACCGTTCCTTCACCTTCATCACCAAGACCCCGCCGGCCGCGAAGCTCATCCTGAAGGCCGCGGGCGTGGAGAAGGGCTCCGGCGAGCCGCACAAGACCAAGGTCGCGAAGATCACGCGTGACCAGGTCCGTGACATCGCCACCACCAAGATGCCCGACCTGAACGCCAACGACCTGGACGCCGCCGAGAAGATCATCGCCGGCACCGCCCGTTCCATGGGCATCACGGTCGAAGGCTGATCCCAGCCCTTCAGGCACCACCCGTGGCAGGACCAGGCGCTGGTCCGCACCACGACTCCACCCCACTGCACCAGGAGCAGAAGTGAAGCGCAGCAAGACTCTTCGCACCGCGGACGCGAAGATCGACCGGGAGCGCGTGTACGCCCCCCTCGAGGCCGTCCGTCTCGCCAAGGACACCGCGTCCGTCAAGTTCGACGCGACCGTCGAGGTCGCCATGCGTCTGGGTGTCGACCCGCGCAAGGCCGACCAGATGGTCCGTGGCACCGTGAACCTCCCGCACGGCACCGGTAAGACCGCCCGGGTCCTGGTCTTCGCGACCGGTGACCGTGCTGCGGCCGCGGAAGCCGCCGGCGCCGACATCGTCGGCTCGGACGAACTGATCGACGAGGTCTCCAAGGGCCGTCTGGACTTCGACGCCGTCGTCGCCACCCCGGACCTCATGGGCAAGGTCGGCCGCCTCGGCCGCGTGCTCGGTCCGCGTGGTCTGATGCCGAACCCGAAGACCGGCACCGTCACCCCGGATGTCGCCAAGGCTGTCACCGACATCAAGGGCGGCAAGATCGAGTTCCGCGTGGACAAGCACGCGAACCTCCACTTCATCATCGGCAAGGTCTCCTTCGACGAGACCAAGCTGGTGGAGAACTACGCCGCGGCGCTCGAGGAGATCACCCGCCTCAAGCCGTCCGCCGCCAAGGGCCGCTACATCAAGAAGGCGACCATCACCACCACGATGGGCCCCGGCATCCCGCTGGACGCCAACCGCACTCGCAACCTCCTCGTCGAGGACGAGGCCGTCTGATCTCCCGGATCGGCGCGCCTGGCGTGTGACCACTGTCGTCGGGCCCCGCTCTCCCACGCGGAGAGCGGGGCCTGACGCATGCTGTGCCGCCCTCCGGCGCCCCATGTGACCTCCGGGGCGGGCCGGTTGGGGGAAAGCGCTCCTGCGGCCCGGAGAGCGTCAGGCGCCCTCTCTCGGCCGATTTGCCTGACGCAGGGCTCTCCCGTACCGTATGCGGAAGCCAAAGACCGCTGGTTGTCTCTGTGCGTCCGAACCCGGACGGGCAGTGGCCGAAGGATCCGCTAGCTGCGGACGGCCTGCGCAGGTGTGTATGGATGAACTCCTGGACGGAATTCCGATGGATTCCGCTCTGGTCGAGTACGCCCCGTGCGCCTGCGCCGGGGCGTTTGTTTTGCCCAGCCCCTTCTGCGCGGTCCTCATCACCCGGAAGGAGGCCGAGGCTCATGGCGACGTCTGACAAGATCGCAGCCGTTGAGGAGATCACTTCTAAGCTCCGTGACTCCAACGCAGCTGTTGTGACTTCTTACACCGGACTGACTGTGGCGCAGCTCAAGGAGCTGCGTCGTTCTCTCGGCGAGAACGCTCAGTACCGTGTGGTGAAGAACACGCTGACCAAGATCGCGGCCCAGGAGGCCGGGATTCAGCTGGACGAGCACCTCAAGGGCTCGACCGCTGTTGCTTTCGTGACCGGTGACCCGGTCACGGCGGCGAAGGGTCTGCGTGACTTCGCCAAGGAAAACCCCTCTCTCGTCATCAAGGGCGGTGTCCTTGACGGCAAGGCGCTGTCCGCCGACGAGATCAAGAAGCTTGCGGACCTCGAGTCCCGTGAGGTTCTGCTCGCCAAGCTGGCGGGTGGCATGAAGGCGTCCATGGCCAAGGCCGCGGCGACCTTCCAGGCCCCCCTCACGAAGTTCGCCCGCACCGCGGACGCGCTTCGCAGCAAGGTCGAGCAGGGCGGTGCCGGTACGCCGGCTCCCGCCGAGGCTGCCGAGTAATCACTCGGACGCCCAGCGGGCCCGTAGTACGCCCGCCAGACATGTACATCCGGCACCAGCCGAATTAGTGGAAGGACCGCCACCATGGCGAAGCTCAGCCAGGAAGACCTGCTCGCGCAGTTCGAGGAGATGACCCTCATCGAGCTCTCCGAGTTCGTGAAGCTCTTCGAGGAGAAGTTCGACGTCGAGGCTGCCGCCCCGGTCGCCGTTGCCGCCGCCGGTGCCCCGGGCGCCCCGGCCGCCGCCGAGGCCGAGGAGCAGGACGAGTTCGACGTCATCCTCACCGGTGCGGGCGACAAGAAGATCCAGGTCATCAAGGTCGTGCGTGAGCTGACCTCCCTGGGCCTGAAGGAGGCCAAGGACCTCGTCGACGGCACCCCGAAGCCCGTCCTCGAGAAGGTCGCCAAGGACGCCGCCGAGAAGGCCGCCGAGTCCCTCAAGGGCGCCGGCGCCTCCGTCGAGGTCAAGTGACCCCACTGAGTCTCTGACTCACGTCCACAGCGCCGCTGGCGCGCCGGACAGCAGCCAAGGGCGATCACCCATGCGGGTGGTCGCCCTTCGGCGTGCTCGCCACGGCTGCATTGCCTCGCGCCTGAGTGCGAGTATGGTGATCTTCGTTGCCCGGACGTGCCCCCATGTGACGATCTCCCTGAGGTGGGGGGCCTTGACGAACCGGACGCGGCGCGCAATTCTCGGGACGCGACGCAGAAGCGATCCAGGGTTCGAGGCATGGATCGCGGACGAAGAGGGAAGCATCGGTGTGCGCCACTGGCGCAGGGCTTTCGGCAGGCGCATGGCATTGAGAAGAACAAACAACGAGGACTTCCTCCGGTGCGGAGGGCGTGACCTCCCGGAGGGAGAAGATCGGTATCACGGTGCTGAACCGGTCTCCGGAAACTCGCTCTGGACATCAGTGTGCCAAGTGGCTACACTGACCCTTTGCGCTGCCTGTTAGCTGCTCCCTGCCCGTCACCAGGGGCATACCCGAGCCCGAGCAAAGCTGAATGATCTGCCCTGATCTGGGCTTTCCCTCAGTCTGCTCGATTCGGGACCGGTACGCGCGTAGTGAGTCCGAGCCCTCGGAAGGACCCCCTCTTGGCCGCCTCGCGCAACGCCTCGACTGCCAATACGAACAACGGCGACAGCACCGCCCCGCTGCGCATCTCTTTTGCGAAGATCAAGGAGCCCCTCGGGGTTCCTAACCTCCTTGCGCTGCAGACCGAAAGCTTCGACTGGCTGCTCGGCAATGCCGCATGGAAGGGTCGCGTCGAGGCTGCGCTGGAGAGTGGGCAGGAAGTCCCCACCAAGTCCGGTCTGGAAGAGATCTTCGAAGAGATCTCCCCGATCGAGGACTTCTCCGGGTCGATGTCGCTGACGTTCCGCGACCACCGCTTCGAGCCCCCGAAGAACTCCATCGACGAGTGCAAGGAGCGCGACTTCACGTACGCGGCTCCGCTCTTCGTCACCGCTGAGTTCACGAACAACGAGACCGGCGAGATCAAGTCCCAGACGGTCTTCATGGGCGACTTCCCGCTCATGACGAACAAGGGCACCTTCTGCATCAACGGCACCGAGCGTGTCGTCGTCTCGCAGCTGGTGCGCTCGCCGGGCGTGTACTTCGACAGCTCCATCGACAAGACGTCCGACAAGGACATCTTCTCCGCCAAGATCATCCCGTCCCGGGGTGCCTGGCTGGAGATGGAGATCGACAAGCGCGACATGGTCGGTGTCCGCATCGACCGCAAGCGCAAGCAGTCCGTGACCGTCCTGCTCAAGGCGCTCGGGTGGACCACCGAGCAGATCCTCGAGGAGTTCGGCGAGTACGAGTCGATGCGCGCCACCCTGGAGAAGGACCACACCCAGGGCCAGGACGACGCGCTGCTCGACATCTACCGCAAGCTGCGTCCGGGCGAGCCGCCGACGCGCGAGGCCGCGCAGACGCTGCTGGAGAACCTGTACTTCAACCCCAAGCGCTACGACCTCGCGAAGGTCGGCCGCTACAAGGTCAACAAGAAGCTCGGCGGCGACGAGCCGCTCGACGCCGGCGTGCTGACCACCGATGACGTCATCGCGACGATCAAGTACCTGGTCAAGCTGCACGCGGGCGAGACCGAGACGATCGGCGAGAACGGCAACTCCATCGTTGTCGAGACCGACGACATCGACCACTTCGGCAACCGTCGTCTGCGCAACGTCGGCGAGCTCATCCAGAACCAGGTCCGTACGGGTCTCGCCCGTATGGAGCGCGTCGTGCGTGAGCGCATGACCACCCAGGACGTCGAGGCGATCACGCCGCAGACCCTGATCAACATCCGGCCGGTCGTCGCCTCCATCAAGGAGTTCTTCGGCACCAGCCAGCTGTCCCAGTTCATGGACCAGACCAACCCGCTGTCGGGTCTGACCCACAAGCGCCGTCTGTCGGCGCTGGGCCCGGGTGGTCTGTCCCGTGAGCGGGCCGGCCTGGACGTCCGTGACGTGCACCCCTCGCACTACGGCCGTATGTGCCCGATTGAGACCCCTGAAGGTCCCAACATCGGTCTGATCGGCTCGCTGGCCTCCTACGGCCGGGTCAACGTCTTCGGCTTCATCGAGACGCCCTACCGCAAGGTCGTCGACGGCCAGGTCACGGAGGAGGTGGACTACCTCACCGCTGACGAGGAGGACCGCTTCCTGATCGCCCAGGCGAACGCGAAGCTCTCCGACGACATGCGCTTCTCCGAGCAGCGTGTGCTGGTCCGCCGTCGTGGCGGCGAGGTCGACCTCGTCCCCGCCGACGAGGTGGACTTCATGGACGTCTCGCCGCGCCAGATGGTGTCGGCCGCGACCGCCATGATCCCGTTCCTCGAGCACGACGACGCCAACCGCGCGCTCATGGGATCGAACATGATGCGCCAGGCCGTTCCGCTGATCAAGGCGGAGTCGCCGCTGGTCGGCACCGGCATGGAGTACCGCTGCGCGGTCGACGCCGGCGACGTCATCAAGGCCGAGAAGGACGGTGTGGTCCAGGAGGTCTCCGCGGACTACATCACCGTCGCCAACGACGACGGCACGTACACCACGTACCGCGTCGCCAAGTTCACCCGCTCCAACCAGGGCACCTCCTTCAACCAGAAGGTCGTCGTGGACGAGGGCGCGCGGGTCATCGAGGGCCAGGTCCTCGCCGACGGTCCGTCCACGGACGAGGGCGAGATGGCGCTCGGCAAGAACCTGCTCGTGGCGTTCATGCCGTGGGAGGGCCACAACTACGAGGACGCGATCATCCTGTCGCAGCGCCTCGTGCAGGACGACGTCCTCTCCTCGATCCACATCGAGGAGCACGAGGTCGACGCCCGTGACACCAAGCTGGGCCCCGAGGAGATCACCCGGGACATCCCGAACGTCTCCGAGGAGGTCCTCTCCGACCTCGACGAGCGCGGCATCATCCGTATCGGTGCCGAGGTCGTCGCCGGCGACATCCTCGTCGGCAAGGTCACGCCCAAGGGTGAGACCGAGCTGACCCCCGAGGAGCGCCTGCTCCGCGCGATCTTCGGTGAGAAGGCGCGCGAGGTCCGTGACACCTCGCTGAAGGTGCCGCACGGTGAGATCGGCAAGGTCATCGGCGTCCGCGTCTTCGACCGTGAAGAGGGCGACGAGCTGCCCCCGGGCGTGAACCAGCTGGTCCGCGTCTACGTCGCGCAGAAGCGCAAGATCACCGACGGTGACAAGCTCGCCGGCCGTCACGGCAACAAGGGCGTCATCTCGAAGATCCTGCCGGTCGAGGACATGCCGTTCCTGGAGGACGGCACCCCGGTCGACATCATCCTCAACCCGCTGGGTGTCCCGTCCCGAATGAACCCGGGACAGGTCCTGGAGATCCACCTCGGCTGGCTCGCCAGCCAGGGCTGGAAGGTCGAGGGCGGCGAGGACTGGCAGCGCCGGCTGCAGGCGATCGGCGCCGACGACGTCGCGCCGCGCACCAACGTCGCCACCCCGGTCTTCGACGGCGCGCGCGAGGACGAGCTGGCGGGTCTCTTCGACTCGACGCTCCCCAACCGCGACGGCGAGCGGATGGTCAAGGGCTCCGGCAAGGCGCAGCTCTTCGACGGCCGCTCCGGTGAGCCGTTCCCGGACCCGATCTCGGTCGGGTACATGTACATCCTCAAGCTGCACCACCTGGTCGACGACAAGCTGCACGCGCGCTCGACCGGTCCGTACTCGATGATCACCCAGCAGCCGC
Organism: Streptomyces sp. NPDC001219; assembly: GCF_053597915.1. Taxonomy (NCBI): domain Bacteria; kingdom Bacillati; phylum Actinomycetota; class Actinomycetes; order Kitasatosporales; family Streptomycetaceae; genus Streptomyces; species Streptomyces sp. NPDC001219. The sequence goes on from NZ_JBSFJF010000021.1 coordinate 73,053, forward strand.
TGGGTGGTAAGGCTCAGTTCGGTGGCCAGCGGTTCGGTGAGATGGAGGTGTGGGCGCTGGAGGCTTACGGCGCCGCATACGCCCTCCAGGAGCTGCTGACGATCAAGTCCGACGACGTGACCGGCCGCGTGAAGGTCTACGAGGCCATCGTCAAGGGCGAGAACATCCCCGAGCCCGGCATTCCCGAGTCCTTCAAGGTGCTCATCAAGGAAATGCAGTCCCTGTGCCTCAACGTGGAGGTGCTGTCCTCGGACGGCATGTCCATCGAGATGCGCGACACCGACGAGGACGTCTTCCGCGCAGCGGAGGAGCTCGGCATCGACCTGTCCCGGCGCGAGCCGAGCAGCGTCGAAGAGGTCTGACGGGAGTCCGGCCGGGGAGCCAGTGATGGCTCCCCCGGCCGGCCCCAGGACCCCCGTTTCAGACCCCAAGACTTACAACCCTGAGAGGGATTGACGCATAGTGCTCGACGTCAACTTCTTCGATGAGCTCCGGATCGGTCTGGCCACCGCTGACGACATCCGTCAGTGGAGCCACGGCGAGGTCAAGAAGCCCGAGACCATCAACTACCGCACGCTCAAGCCCGAAAAGGACGGACTCTTCTGCGAGAAGATCTTCGGTCCGACCCGGGACTGGGAGTGCTACTGCGGTAAGTACAAGCGCGTCCGCTTCAAGGGCATCATCTGCGAGCGCTGCGGCGTCGAGGTCACTCGCGCCAAGGTGCGCCGTGAGCGGATGGGCCACATCGAGCTTGCCGCTCCCGTGACCCACATCTGGTACTTCAAGGGCGTGCCGAGCCGGCTGGGCTACCTGCTGGACCTCGCGCCCAAGGACCTCGAGAAGGTCATCTACTTCGCCGCCTACATGATCACGTGGGTGGACGAGGAGCGCCGTACGCGCGACCTGCCCTCGCTGGAGGCGCACGTCTCCGTCGAGCGTCAGCAGATCGAGCAGCGCCGCGACTCCGACCTGGAGGCCCGCGCCAAGAAGCTCGAGACCGACCTGGCCGAGCTGGAGGCCGAGGGCGCCAAGGCGGACGTCCGCCGCAAGGTGCGTGAGGGTGCCGAGCGCGAGATGAAGCAGCTGCGCGACCGTGCGCAGCGCGAGATCGACCGTCTCGACGAGGTCTGGAACCGCTTCAAGAACCTCAAGGTCCAGGACCTCGAGGGCGACGAGCTGCTCTACCGCGAGCTGCGGGACCGCTTCGGCACGTACTTCGACGGCTCCATGGGTGCCGCTGCCCTGCAGAAGCGCCTGGAGACCTTCGACCTCGACGAGGAGGCCGAGCGCCTCCGCGAGATCATCCGTACCGGCAAGGGCCAGAAGAAGACCCGTGCGCTCAAGCGCCTCAAGGTCGTCTCCGCCTTCCTGCAGACCCGCAACAGCCCCAAGGGCATGGTGCTGGACTGCATCCCGGTGATCCCGCCGGACCTGCGTCCGATGGTGCAGCTGGACGGTGGCCGCTTCGCGACCTCCGACCTGAACGACCTGTACCGCCGTGTGATCAACCGCAACAACCGCCTGAAGCGGCTTCTCGACCTCGGTGCGCCCGAGATCATCGTGAACAACGAGAAGCGCATGCTCCAGGAGGCCGTGGACGCCCTCTTCGACAACGGTCGTCGCGGTCGCCCGGTCACCGGTCCCGGTAACCGCCCGCTGAAGTCCCTCAGCGACATGCTGAAGGGTAAGCAGGGCCGGTTCCGTCAGAACCTGCTCGGTAAGCGAGTCGACTACTCGGCGCGTTCCGTCATCGTCGTCGGCCCGCAGCTGAAGCTGCACCAGTGTGGTCTGCCCAAGGCCATGGCGCTGGAGCTCTTCAAGCCGTTCGTGATGAAGCGCCTGGTGGACCTCAACCACGCGCAGAACATCAAGAGCGCCAAGCGCATGGTCGAGCGCGGCCGCACGGTCGTCTACGACGTGCTCGAAGAGGTCATCGCCGAGCACCCGGTGCTGCTGAACCGTGCGCCCACGCTGCACCGTCTGGGCATCCAGGCCTTCGAGCCGCAGCTGGTCGAAGGCAAGGCCATTCAGATTCACCCGCTCGTCTGCACCGCGTTCAACGCGGACTTCGACGGTGACCAGATGGCCGTCCACCTCCCGCTGTCCGCGGAGGCCCAGGCCGAGGCCCGCATCCTGATGCTGTCCTCGAACAACATCCTCAAGCCGGCCGACGGCCGTCCGGTCACCATGCCGACCCAGGACATGGTGCTCGGCCTCTTCTTCCTCACCACGGATGAGGAGGAGCGCAAGGTCATCGGTGAGGGCCGGGCGTTCGGCTCGACCGCCGAGGCGATCATGGCGTTCGACGCCAAGGAGCTCTCGCTCCAGGCGAAGGTCGACATCCGCTTCCCGATCGGCACCGTCCCGCCCCGTGGCTGGACCCCGCCGGTTCCGGAGGAGGGCGAGCCCGAGTGGCAGCAGGGCGACAGCTTCCGGCTGCGGACGACCCTGGGCCGTGCGCTCTTCAACGAGCTGCTGCCCGAGGACTACCCGTTCGTCGACTACTCGGTGGGCAAGAAGCAGCTCTCCGCGATCGTCAACGACCTGGCCGAGCGCTACCCCAAGGTCATCGTGGCGGCGACGCTCGACAACCTGAAGGCGGCCGGCTTCCACTGGGCGACCCGTTCCGGCGTCACCGTCGCCGTCTCGGACATCGTCGTGCCGGAGGCCAAGAAGGCCATCGTCGCGGGCTACGAGGCCCAGGACGAGAAGGTCCAGAAGCAGTACGAGCGCGGTCTGATCACCAAGGACGAGCGCACGCAGGAACTCATCAACATCTGGACCAAGGCGACCAACGAGGTCTCCGAGGCGATGAATGAGAACTTCCCCAAGACGAACCCCATCTTCATGATGGTTGACTCGGGTGCCCGAGGAAACATGATGCAGATGCGGCAGATCGCCGGTATGCGTGGTCTGGTGTCGAACGCCAAGAACGAGACCATCCCGCGTCCGATCAAGGCGTCGTTCCGCGAGGGTCTGTCCGTGCTGGAGTACTTCATCTCCACCCACGGTGCCCGTAAGGGTCTGGCGGACACCGCCCTGCGTACCGCCGACTCCGGTTACCTCACCCGTCGTCTGGTCGACGTCTCCCAGGACGTCATCATTCGCGAGGAGGACTGCGGCACCGAGCGCGGCCTCAAGCTGCGGATCGCCTCGAAGGACGCCGCCGGTGTCCTGCGCAAGGCGGACGACGTGGAGTCCAGCGTCTACGCCCGGATGCTCGCCGAGGACGTCGTCGTCGACGGCAAGGTCGTCGCCCCGGCGAACGTCGACCTCGGTGACGTGCTCATCGACGCGCTGGTCAACGCGGGCGTCGAGGAGGTCAAGACCCGCTCGGTCCTGACCTGTGAGTCCGCGGTCGGCACCTGTGCCTTCTGCTACGGCCGTTCGCTGGCCACCGGCAAGCTGGTCGACATCGGTGAGGCGGTCGGCATCATCGCCGCCCAGTCCATCGGTGAGCCCGGCACCCAGCTGACGATGCGTACCTTCCACACCGGTGGTGTGGCCGGTGACGACATCACCCTGGGTCTGCCGCGTGTCGTCGAGCTCTTCGAGGCCCGTACGCCCAAGGGTGTCGCCCCGATCTCGGAGGCGGCCGGCCGCGTCCGTATCGAGGAGACCGAGAAGACCAAGAAGCTCGTCGTCACCCCGGACGACGGCAGCGACGAGACCGCCTACGGCGTCTCCAAGCGTGCCCGTCTCCTGGTGGGCGAGGGCGACCACGTCACGGTCGGCCAGCCGCTGACCGTGGGTGCCGTCAACCCGCACGACGTGCTGCGGATTCTCGGCCAGCGTGCCGTCCAGGTCCACCTGGTCGGCGAGGTCCAGAAGGTCTACAACAGCCAGGGCGTGGCGATCCACGACAAGCACATCGAGATCATCATCCGGCAGATGCTGCGCCGTGTGACGATCATCGAGTCCGGCGACGCGGAGCTGCTGCCGGGCGAGCTGGTGGAGCGCACGAAGTTCGAGGGTGAGAACCGTCGGGTCGTGGCGGAGGGTGGCCACCCGGCCTCCGGCCGTCCGCAGCTGATGGGTATCACCAAGGCCTCGCTGGCCACCGAGTCGTGGCTGTCGGCGGCGTCCTTCCAGGAGACGACCAGGGTCCTGACCGACGCGGCGATCAACGCCAAGTCGGACTCCCTGATCGGCCTCAAGGAGAACGTCATCATCGGTAAGCTCATCCCGGCCGGTACGGGCCTGTCCCGTTACCGCAACATCCGGGTCGAGCCCACCGAGGAGGCGAAGGCCGCGATGTACTCGGCCGTCGGTTACGACGACATCGACTACTCGCCCTTCGGCACCGGCTCCGGCCAGGCGGTCCCGCTGGAGGACTACGACTACGGTCCGTACAACCAGTAATCCTGGTCCGTACGACAGCGACAGGGCGGTCACCCCTCAGGGGTGGCCGCCCTGCGGCGTGTTGCCGCGGCACCTGTGTGGCGCGGTCCCGTCAGGTAATGGGCCGCGCGGGGGAACTTGTCCTCCCATTGCTGCGTCTGTGATGAGAAGATGGGGGAACTGTCGAGCGGGGGGGGGGGAGGGTCGCGAAGTGGCATTCCAGCCGTGGCAGGGCGGTCAGCCGGCTCAGCCGTCGCATCAGGTGCCTGCCATGCGTGCCTCGCACGCCGATCGCGAGCGGGCGGTCGATGTGCTCAAGGCGGGATTCGCCGAGGGGCGGCTGCAACAACCGGAGTACGAGCAGCGGCTCGGGCGGGCCTACAAGGCGCAGACGCACAGCGAACTGCAGATGCTGGTCGCGGATCTGCCGCAGGGACCGGTGCCGCAGGCGCAGTTCGTGCCGCAGCGGCCGATGGTGCCGGCCACCTTCATGCCGATGCAGATGCCGGTGCCGGTGACGACGAACAGCTCGGCGACGGGCGCGCTGGTCTGCGGGATCATGACACCGGTGACGTGGGGCCTGACGGCGATTCCGGCGGTGATCCTGGGACACAAGGCGCGGACCGAGATCCGCCGGTCCGGGGAGCGCGGTGACGGCCAGGCGCTGACGGGGCTGATCCTGGGCTGGTTGGCGATCGGCGGCTGGGCGCTGTTCCTGCTGGTGTTCATCCTCTCCGCCGCGGTCAACCTCTAGGACCTTCTGGTGTGCGGCCGGCGGCCGGCCGGTGGTCCCCGGTGCCGCCGGGGGAGGGCCGGCACCGGGACGTGGCGCCTTCTTCCGTAAGGCCGTGGATCGCACTACCGTGACCGCATCGCCGTGTGGAGTCCGGCGTGTCCTTCGCGTGTGCATTTGTTTTGACCGCAGCCCATGCGGTAGGTACGCTCTGACCTTGTGCCTGGGGTGTCCCTGGGCTGCCGTGCGCGCAATCTCCCACTGGAGTGCCTGCCGGGCCGTGAGGCCCCGAGGGGACTGCGGTCGGAGTGCGACCAGCACGGAAGCCGGGTTTTGACACCGCAATCTGCCGCCTCACTCGTTCCAGCGAGGGACCGGACTGCAGTATTCGACACACCCGACCGCGTGGGTCGGGGAATGTTCCAGGTTAGCTTTACCGAGACTGGCACACAGAAACCGGAGAAACGGTGCCTACGATCCAGCAGCTGGTCCGCAAGGGCCGGCAGGACAAGGTCGAGAAGAACAAGACGCCCGCGCTCGAGGGTTCCCCCCAGCGCCGTGGCGTCTGCACGCGTGTTTTCACGACCACCCCGAAGAAGCCGAACTCGGCCCTGCGTAAGGTCGCGCGTGTGCGTCTGACCAGCGGGATCGAGGTCACCGCTTACATTCCGGGTGAGGGCCACAACCTGCAGGAGCACTCGATCGTGCTCGTGCGTGGTGGTCGTGTGAAGGACCTGCCGGGTGTTCGGTACAAGATCATCCGCGGCTCCCTCGACACGCAGGGCGTCAAGAACCGCAAGCAGGCTCGCAGCCGCTACGGCGCCAAGAAGGAGAAGTAAGAATGCCTCGTAAGGGCCCCGCCCCGAAGCGCCCGGTCATCATCGACCCGGTCTACGGTTCTCCTCTGGTGACCTCCCTCATCAACAAGGTGCTGCTGAACGGAAAGCGCTCCACCGCCGAGCGCATCGTTTACGGCGCCATGGAGGGTCTGCGCGAGAAGACCGGCAACGACCCGGTCATCACGCTCAAGCGCGCGCTCGAGAACATCAAGCCGACCCTTGAGGTCAAGTCCCGCCGTGTCGGTGGCGCGACCTACCAGGTCCCGGTCGAGGTCAAGCCCGGCCGCGCCGCCACCCTCTCGCTCCGCTGGCTCGTGGGCTACTCCCGCGCCCGCCGCGAGAAGACCATGACCGAGCGCCTCATGAACGAACTGCTCGACGCCTCCAACGGCCTCGGCGCTTCGGTCAAGAAGCGTGAGGACACGCACAAGATGGCCGAGTCCAACAAGGCCTTCGCGCACTACCGCTGGTAGTCGCAACCCACATCGAGACCGAGAGAAGATTGAGCCACTATGGCCACCACTTCGCTTGACCTGGCCAAGGTCCGCAACATCGGGATCATGGCCCACATCGACGCGGGCAAGACGACCACCACCGAGCGGATCCTGTTCTACACCGGTGTCTCTTACAAGATCGGTGAAGTCCACGACGGCGCTGCCACGATGGACTGGATGGAGCAGGAGCAGGAGCGCGGCATCACCATCACGTCTGCCGCGACGACCTGCCACTGGCCGCTGGAAGACGTCGACAACACCATCAACATCATCGACACCCCGGGCCACGTCGACTTCACGGTCGAGGTGGAGCGCTCGCTGCGCGTCCTGGACGGTGCGGTGACGGTGTTCGACGGCGTTGCCGGTGTCGAGCCCCAGTCCGAGACCGTCTGGCGTCAGGCGGACCGCTACGGCGTTCCGCGTATCTGCTTCGTCAACAAGCTCGACCGCACGGGCGCCGAGTTCCACCGCTGCGTCGACATGATCGTGGACCGCCTGGGCGCGACCCCGATCGTGATGCAGCTGCCGATCGGCACCGAGGCGGACTTCAAGGGCGTCGTCGACCTCGTCACCATGAAGGCCCTGGTCTGGTCGGCCGAGGCCGCCAAGGGCGAGATGTACGACACCGTCGACATCCCGGACACGCACATCGAGGCCGCCGACGAGTGGCGCGGCAAGCTCCTCGAGGCCGTGGCCGAGAACGACGAAGAGATCATGGAGCTGTACCTGGAGGGCCAGGAGCCCACCGTGGAGCAGCTCTACGCGGCGATCCGCCGGATCACCATCGCGTCGGGCAAGGCCGAGAACACCACCGTCACTCCGGTGTTCTGCGGTACCGCGTTCAAGAACAAGGGCGTGCAGCCCCTGCTCGACGCGGTCGTGCGCTACCTCCCCTCCCCGCTGGACGTCGAGGCCATCGAGGGCCACGCGGTCAGCGACCCGGAAGAGGTCATCAAGCGCAAGCCGTCCGAGGACGAGCCGCTGTCCGCTCTTGCGTTCAAGATTGCGAGCGACCCCCACCTGGGCAAGCTCACCTTCATCCGGGTGTACTCGGGCCGCCTCGAGGCCGGCTCGCAGGTGCAGAACTCGGTGAAGGGCAAGAAGGAGCGCATCGGCAAGATCTACCGGATGCACGCGAACAAGCGTGAGGAGATCGAGTCGGTGGGTGCCGGTGACATCGTCGCCGTCATGGGTCTGAAGCAGACCACCACCGGTGAGACCCTCTGCGACGCGTCGAAGCCGGTCATCCTGGAGTCGATGGAGTTCCCGGCCCCGGTCATCCAGGTCGCCATCGAGCCCAAGTCCAAGGGCGACCAGGAGAAGCTGGGTGTCGCCATCCAGCGTCTGGCCGAAGAGGACCCCTCGTTCCAGGTGCACACCGACGAGGAGACCGGCCAGACCATCATCGCCGGTATGGGCGAGCTGCACCTCGACGTGCTGGTCGACCGTATGAAGCGTGAGTTCCGGGTCGAGGCCAACGTCGGCAAGCCGCAGGTCGCCTACCGCGAGACCCTGCGCAAGCCGGTCGAGCGTCTCGACTACACGCACAAGAAGCAGACTGGTGGTTCCGGCCAGTTCGCGAAGGTGCAGATCGCGATCGCGCCCCTCGAGGGCGACGGTTACGAGTTCGAGAACAAGGTCACCGGCGGCCGTATCCCGCGGGAGTACATCCCGTCGGTGGACGCGGGCTGCCAGGAGGCCATGGAGTTCGGTGTTCTCGCCGGCTACCCGCTGACCGGCGTCAAGGTCACGCTGCTCGACGGTGCCTTCCACGAGGTCGACTCTTCCGAGATGGCCTTCAAGATCGCCGGTTCGATGGCCTTCAAGGAGGCCGCGCGCAAGGCCTCCCCGGCCCTGCTCGAGCCGATGATGAAGGTCGAGGTCACCACGCCCGAGGACTACATGGGCGACGTGATCGGCGACATCAACTCCCGCCGTGGACAGATCCAGTCCATGGAGGAGCGCAGCGGCGCCAAGCTCGTCACGGGCCTGGTTCCCCTCTCGGAGATGTTCGGCTACGTCGGAGACCTCCGCAGCAAGACGTCGGGTCGCGCAAGCTACTCGATGCAGTTCGACTCCTACGCCGAGGTTCCCCGGAACGTCGCCGAGGAGATCATCGCGAAGGCCAAGGGCGAGTAGTCCCGTCTCCGCTGAGTCGGAACACGCTTTAGGCTTGACACCGTCTGACGGGGCAATCCCCGCAATCCGTGAGGATTGCCCCGTCAGCCGGCATCCCAGCAAAGATCACCTGGCGCCGATGAGTAAGGCGTACAGAACCACTTCAGGAGGAACCAGTGGCGAAGGCGAAGTTCGAGCGGACTAAGCCGCACGTCAACATCGGCACCATCGGTCACATCGACCACGGTAAGACGACCCTCACGGCCGCCATTACCAAGGTGCTGCACGACGCGTACCCGGAGCTGAACGAGGCCTCGGCCTTCGACCAGATCGACAAGGCTCCTGAGGAGCGCCAGCGCGGTATCACGATCTCCATCGCGCACGTCGAGTACCAGACGGAGAACCGTCACTACGCCCACGTCGACTGCCCGGGTCACGCGGACTACATCAAGAACATGATCACCGGTGCGGCGCAGATGGACGGCGCCATCCTGGTGGTCGCCGCCACCGACGGCCCGATGCCGCAGACCAAGGAGCACGTGCTCCTGGCCCGCCAGGTCGGCGTTCCGTACATCGTTGTCGCCCTGAACAAGGCCGACATGGTGGACGACGAGGAGATCCTGGAGCTCGTCGAGCTCGAGGTCCGTGAGCTCCTCTCCGAGTACGAGTTCCCCGGCGACGACGTTCCGGTCGTCAAGGTCTCGGCGCTCAAGGCGCTCGAGGGCGACAAGGAGTGGGGCGACTCCGTCCTCAAGCTCATGGCCGCGGTCGACGAGTCGATCCCGCAGCCCGAGCGGGACGTCGACAAGCCGTTCCTGATGCCGATCGAGGACGTCTTCACGATCACCGGCCGTGGCACCGTTGTCACCGGTCGTATCGAGCGTGGTGTCCTCAAGGTCAACGAGACCGTCGACATCATCGGCATCAAGACCGAGAAGACCACCACCACGGTCACCGGCATCGAGATGTTCCGGAAGCTCCTCGACGAGGGCCAGGCCGGTGAGAACGTCGGTCTGCTCCTCCGTGGCATCAAGCGCGAGGACGTCGAGCGCGGCCAGGTCATCATCAAGCCGGGCTCGGTCACGCCGCACACCTCCTTCGAGGCCCAGGCGTACATCCTGTCGAAGGACGAGGGTGGCCGTCACACCCCGTTCTTCAACAACTACCGCCCGCAGTTCTACTTCCGCACCACCGACGTGACCGGCGTCGTGACCCTCCCCGAGGGCACCGAGATGGTCATGCCGGGCGACAACACCGAGATGACCGTTGAGCTCATCCAGCCCGTCGCGATGGAAGAGGGCCTGAAGTTCGCCATCCGTGAGGGTGGCCGGACCGTCGGCGCCGGCCAGGTCACCAAGATCACGAAGTAATTTCGCTGATCCGGTCGATCCGGTCGTAGCTCTCCGGAGCTCACAGGGAGCCCCGCTCACCATCAGGTGGGCGGGGCTCCTTGACAGTTGGGGGCCGATTGGCCTTGGACGTCCCGGGTATGGCACACTGTCCAGGTTGCTCGGTTGAGTGCCGATGCTGCGCGCCTCCCGCCGGGAGGACTGGAAGCGAGTCCCAGGTATTCGTCGTCCCTTCTCAGGGCCGGAAATACGGGAATCTTCCGGGAAGCTCAGCGGGGTGCCTCGGCCAGGCGCCCGGTGGGTGTTCTTCCCCTGCCGTCTCCTTCTTGAAGGATTCCCCTTGTGGGGATTTACGGGAAGGGGCGCGACACGCCCGACCGCGTGGGTCGGAGAAGAACGGGAACGTACCGGGTCCCAGAGCGTTACGAGAGACAGGACTACGAAGTAGCCATGGCGGGACAGAAGATCCGCATCCGGCTCAAGGCCTACGACCACGAGGTCATCGACTCCTCGGCGAAGAAGATCGTCGAGACGGTGACCCGCACTGGTGCGTCGGTCGCGGGCCCGGTGCCGCTGCCCACTGAAAAGAACGTGTACTGCGTCATCAAGTCGCCGCACAAGTACAAGGACTCGCGCGAGCACTTCGAGATGCGCACGCACAAGCGCCTGATCGACATCCTCGACCCGACGCCCAAGACCGTTGACTCGCTGATGCGCCTGGACCTTCCGGCCGGCGTTGACATCGAGATCAAGCTCTGAGAGGCGCGGAAGAGATGGCTAAGCAGATCAAGGGCATCCTGGGCGAGAAGCTCGGCATGACCCAGGTCTGGGACGAGAACAACCGTGTCGTCCCGGTGACCGTGGTGAAGGCCGGCCCCTGTGTCGTTACCCAGGTGCGCACCAATGACAAGGACGGCTACGACTCCGTCCAGATCGCCTTCGGCGAGATCGACCCGCGCAAGGTGAACAAGCCCCTCAAGGGCCACTTCGCGAAGGCCGACGTCACCCCCCGTCGTCACCTCGTCGAGGTCCGTACCACCGACGCCGGTGAGTACACCCTCGGCCAGGAGCTGACCGCTGAGACCTTCGAGTCCGGCGTCAAGGTGGACGTGACCGGCAAGAGCAAGGGCAAGGGCTTCGCCGGTGTCATGAAGCGTCACGGCTTCCATGGCGGCAAGGCCTCCCACGGTGCCCACCGCGTGCACCGTAAGCCTGGCTCCATCGGTGGCTGCGCCACCCCGGGCCGCGTGTTCAAGGGCATGCGGATGGCCGGCCGTATGGGCAATGAGCGGGTCACCACCCAGAACCTGACCGTCCATGCCGTTGACGCGGAGAAGGGTCTGCTGCTCATCAAGGGCGCAGTTCCTGGTCCGAACGGCGGCCTCGTCCTGGTCCGTACCGCGGCCAAGGGGGCCTGAGGTAACCGATGAGCACCATTGACATCCTTTCGCCGGCAGGCGACAAGGCCGGTAGCGTCGAGCTCCCCACGGAGATCTTCGACGCCAAGGTCAGCGTTCCGCTGATCCACCAGGTCGTTGTCGCGCAGCTGGCCGCGGCCCGTCAGGGCACGCACAAGACCAAGACTCGCGGCGAGGTCCGCGGCGGTGGCAAGAAGCCGTACCGCCAGAAGGGCACCGGCCGGGCGCGTCAGGGTTCGACCCGTGCGCCGCAGTTCGCCGGCGGTGGCATCGTCCACGGCCCCGTGCCGCGTGACTACAGCCAGCGGACCCCGAAGAAGATGAAGGCCGCCGCCCTGCGCGGTGCCCTCACCGACCGGGCCCGCAACAGCCGTATCCACGTCGTTTCCGGCGTGGTCGAGGGCGACATCTCCACCAAGGCCGCCAAGGCTCTCCTCGGCAAGGTCAGCGAGCGCAAGAACGTGCTCCTGGTCGCCGAGCGCAGCGACGAGGCCGCGTGGCTGTCCGCCCGCAACCTGCCCCAGGTCCACATCCTGGAGCCGGGCCAGCTGAACACGTACGACGTGCTCGTCTCCGACGACGTGGTCTTCACCAAGGCCGCCTTCGAGTCCTTCGTGTCTGGCCCCAAGGCCAACGCTGAGACCGAAGGGAGCGACGCCTGATGACTGAGGCCGTCGTCACCAGCAAGACCTTCACGGACCCGCGCGACGTTCTCGTCAAGCCCGTGGTTTCCGAGAAGAGCTACGCGCTGCTGGACGAGAACAAGTACACGTTCATCGTCGCGCCCGGCAGCAACAAGACCCAGATCAAGCAGGCCGTCGAGGCGGTCTTCTCGGTCAAGGTCACCGGGGTCAACACGATCAACCGGCAGGGCAAGCGCAAGCGCACCCGCACCGGTTACGGCAAGCGCGCCGACACGAAGCGCGCCATCGTGACCCTCGCCGAGGGCGACCGTATCGACATCTTCGGCGGCCCGGTCTCCTAACGGAGTCCGAGTCGTCCGGAATCGGACGAGGACTGAGAAATGGGTATCCGCAAGTACAAGCCGACGACCCCGGGCCGTCGTGGCTCCAGCGTCGCCGACTTTGTCGAGATCACGCGGTCCACGCCGGAGAAGTCGCTGGTCCGCCCGCTGCACAGCAAGGGCGGCCGTAACAACGCCGGTCGTGTGACCGTTCGCCACCAGGGCGGTGGCCACAAGCGCGCCTACCGAGTGATCGACTTCCGTCGTCACGACAAGGACGGCGTGCCGGCCAAGGTCGCGCACATCGAGTACGACCCGAACCGCACCGCGCGCATCGCGCTGCTGCACTACGCAGACGGCGAGAAGCGCTACATCATCGCGCCCCGTGGCATGGCCCAGGGTGCTCGGATTGAGAACGGCCCTGGCGCCGACATCAAGCCGGGCAACAACCTGCCGCTGCGTCACATCCCCGTGGGTACGACGATCCACGCGATCGAGCTGCGTCCGGGCGGCGGTGCGAAGTTCGCCCGCTCGGCCGGTGCCTCCGTGCAGCTGCTGGCGAAGGAGGGCCGCATGGCTCACCTTCGTATGCCGTCCGGTGAGATCCGCCTGGTCGACGTCCGCTGCCGCGCCACTGTGGGCGAGGTCGGCAACGCCGAGCAGTCGAACATCAACTGGGGTAAGGCCGGCCGCATGCGCTGGAAGGGCGTCCGCCCGACCGTGCGTGGTGTCGTGATGAACCCCGTCGACCACCCGCACGGTGGTGGTGAGGGCAAGACCTCCGGTGGTCGCCACCCGGTCTCGCCGTGGGGTCAGAAGGAGGGTCGTACTCGTTCGCCGAAGAAGGCGAGCAACAAGTACATCGTCCGCCGCCGCAAGACGAACAAGAAGCGCTAGGAGCGGGTTTAGATGCCGCGCAGTCTCAAGAAGGGGCCCTTCGTCGACGACCACCTTTCCAAGAAGGTGGATGTTCAGAACGATGCCGGCACCAAGAACGTCATCAAGACCTGGTCCCGCCGCTCCATGATCGTCCCGGCCATGCTCGGTCACACGATCGCGGTGCATGACGGCCGCAAGCACGTCCCGGTGTTCGTCACCGAGTCGATGGTTGGCCACAAGCTCGGCGAGTTTGCGCCGACCCGCACCTTCCGCGGCCACGAGAAGGACGACCGCAAGTCGCGTCGTCGCTGATCGACCGGAGTGCGAAGACTATGACTGACACCGAAGGGACAACCATGGAAGCCAGGGCCCAGGCGCGGTACATCCGCGTCACGCCCATGAAGGCCCGCCGCGTGGTGGACCTTATCCGTGGCATGGATGCCACGGAGGCTCAGGCGGTCCTGCGTTTCGCCCCGCAGGCCGCGAGCGTGCCGGTGGGCAAGGTGCTTGACAGCGCCATTGCCAACGCCGCGCACAACTACGACCACACGGACGCCTCCACGCTGGTTATCAGCGAGGCGTTCGTCGACGAGGGCCCGACCCTGAAGCGGTTCCGTCCGCGTGCTCAGGGCCGTGCCTACCGGATCCGCAAGCGGACCAGCCACATCACCGTGGTCGTCAGCAGCAAGGAAGGAACCCGGTAATGGGCCAGAAGGTAAACCCGCACGGGTTCCGGCTCGGCGTCACGACGGACTTCAAGTCCCGCTGGTACGCCGACAAGCTGTACAAGGACTACGTCAAGGAAGACGTCGCCATTCGTCGCATGATGACGAAGGGCATGGAGCGCGCCGGTATCTCCAAGGTGGAGATCGAGCGCACCCGTGAGCGCGTCCGCGTTGACATCCACACCGCTCGTCCGGGCATCGTCATCGGCCGCCGCGGCGCCGAGGCGGACCGCATCCGCGGCGAGCTGGAGAAGCTGACCGGCAAGCAGGTCCAGCTGAACATCCTCGAGGTCAAGAACCCCGAGGTGGACGCTCAGCTGGTGGCCCAGGCCGTCGCCGAGCAGCTGTCCTCCCGCGTCTCCTTCCGTCGCGCCATGCGTAAGAGCATGCAGTCGACGATGAAGGCCGGCGCCAAGGGCATCAAGATCCAGTGTGGTGGCCGTCTCGGCGGTGCCGAGATGTCCCGCTCGGAGTTCTACCGCGAGGGCCGTGTGCCCCTGCACACGCTCCGTGCGAACGTCGACTACGGCTTCTTCGAGGCCAAGACCACCTTCGGCCGTATCGGCGTGAAGGTCTGGATCTACAAGGGCGACGTCAAGAACATCGCCGAGGTGCGTGCCGAGAACGCTGCCGCCCGTGCGGGTAACCGCCCGGCCCGCGGTGGCGGCAACGACCGCCCGCGCCGCGGTGGCGAGCGTGGCGGCCGTGGTGGCCGCAAGCCGCAGCAGCAGAACGCCGCTGCCGAGGCCCCCAAGGCCGAGGCCGCTGCCGCTGCTCCGGCGGAGACCCCCGGAACGGAGGCCTGACCGACATGCTGATCCCTCGCAGGGTCAAGCACCGCAAGCAGCACCACCCGAAGCGCAGCGGTATGGCCAAGGGTGGCACCGAGCTGGCCTTCGGTGAGTACGGCATTCAGGCCGTCACCCCGGCTTACGTGACGAACCGTCAGATCGAGTCCGCTCGTATCGCGATGACCCGTCACATCAAGCGTGGCGGCAAGGTCTGGATCAACATTTACCCGGACCGCCCGCTCACGAAGAAGCCGGCCGAAACCCGCATGGGTTCCGGTAAGGGTTCTCCGGAGTGGTGGGTCGCGAACGTCAAGCCCGGTCGGGTGATGTTCGAGCTGTCCTTCCCGAACGAAAAGGTTGCCAAGGAGGCGCTGACCCGCGCCGCCCACAAGCTTCCGATGAAGTGCCGCATCGTGCGGCGCGAGGCAGGTGAGTCGTGATGGCGGCCGGTACCAAGGCGACCGAGCTGCGCGAGCTGAATGACGAGGACCTCGTCGGCAAGCTTCGTGAGGCCAAGGAGGAGCTGTTCAACCTCCGCTTCCAGGCGGCGACCGGACAGCTTGAGAACCACGGTCGGCTCAAGTCCGTCCGTAAGGACATCGCCCGGATCTACACCCTGATGCGTGAGCGCGAGCTGGGCATCGAGACGGTGGAGAGCGCCTGATGAGCGAGAAGAATGTGACTGAGACGAACGAGCGCGGTTTCCGCAAGACCCGTGAGGGCCTCGTCGTCAGCGACAAGATGGACAAGACCGTCGTCGTCGCTGTCGAGGACCGCGTCAAGCACGCGCTGTACGGCAAGGTCATCCGCCGTACCAACAAGCTCAAGGCGCACGACGAGCAGAACGCTGCCGGCGTCGGCGACCGCGTCCTCCTGATGGAGACCCGGCCGCTGTCCGCCAGCAAGCGCTGGCGCATCGTCGAGATCCTCGAGAAGGCCAAGTAATCCCTCCTAGGGGTACGCCCTAGGAGCAGTTCCGCCAGGCTCGGCGAGAAGCGCGAAGCACTCGCGCTTCTCGCCGGGAACCGGCAGACATTCAGGAGATAGACGTGATCCAGCAGGAGTCGCGACTGCGTGTCGCCGACAACACTGGTGCGAAGGAAATCCTTTGCATCCGTGTTCTCGGTGGTTCCGGTCGCCGCTACGCGGGCATCGGTGACGTCATCGTCGCCACCGTGAAGGATGCGATCCCCGGTGGCAACGTGAAGAAGGGTGACGTCATCAAGGCGGTCATCGTTCGGACCGTCAAGGAGCGCCGCCGTCCCGACGGCTCGTACATCCGCTTCGACGAGAACGCGGCCGTCATCCTCAAGAACGATGGCGACCCCCGCGGCACCCGCATCTTCGGCCCCGTGGGCCGGGAACTGCGCGAGAAGAAGTTCATGAAGATCATCTCGCTCGCGCCGGAGGTGCTGTAACCGATGAAGATCAAGAAGGGCGACCTGGTCCAGGTCATCACCGGTAAGGACAAGGGCAAGCAGGGCAAGGTCATCCAGGCCTTCCCCCGCGAGGACCGCGTCCTGGTCGAGGGTGTCAACCGGGTCAAGAAGCACACCAAGGCCGGACAGACCGCTCGTGGGTCGAAGACCGGCGGCATCGTGACGACCGAGGCCCCCATCCACGTCAGCAACGTTCAGCTGGTCGTGGAGAAGGACGGCAACAAGGTCGTCACCCGCGTCGGGTACCGCTTCGACGACGAGGGCAACAAGATCCGCGTTGCCAAGCGGACCGGTGAGGACATCTGATGACTGCCACCACCAACGCGCCGCGTCTCAAGACGCGCTACCGCGAAGAGATCGCCGGGAAGCTGAAGGACGAGTTCTCCTACGAGAACGTCATGCAGATCCCCGGTCTGACCAAGATCGTGGTCAACATGGGTGTGGGCGACGCCGCCCGCGACTCCAAGCTGATCGAGGGCGCCATCAAGGACCTCACCACGATCACCGGCCAGAAGCCGGCCGTCACCAAGGCCCGGAAGTCCATCGCGCAGTTCAAGCTGCGTGAGGGTCAGCCGATCGGCGCCCACGTCACCCTCCGCGGTGACCGCATGTGGGAGTTCCTGGACCGCCTGCTGTCGCTCGCGCTGCCGCGCATCCGCGACTTCCGTGGTCTGTCCCCGAAGCAGTTCGACGGCCGGGGCAACTACACCTTCGGTCTCACGGAGCAGGTCATGTTCCACGAGATCGACCAGGACAAGATCGACCGTACCCGGGGTATGGACATCACCGTGGTCACCACGGCGACCAACGACGACGAGGGCCGGGCCCTCCTTCGTCACCTCGGCTTCCCGTTCAAGGAGGCGTGAGCGAGATGGCGAAGAAGGCTCTGATTGCCAAGGCTGCTCGCAAGCCGAAGTTCGGTGTGCGTGCGTACACGCGCTGCCAGCGCTGCGGCCGCCCGCACTCCGTTTACCGCAAGTTCGGCCTGTGCCGCGTGTGCCTTCGTGAGATGGCTCACCGTGGCGAGCTGCCGGGCGTGACCAAGAGCTCCTGGTAATCCCCCAGTTGGGATACCAGGGCTCTCGGTAAGCAATCGGCCGGCGGGCGCTCCCACCCCTTTTCCCGTAGGGTAGAAGGGTTTGGGCGCCCCGCCGCCCGAGACCGACCGCGGGCCGAGCCCGCATAAAGTCGCTTACTACGCCGTAGGTCCCCGCGCCGCACCCGTCCCGACACTGATCGGGGAGAGGGATGGCGCACATAGGAAACCCCGGCGAGAGAGGCCGAAGGCCAATTCATGACCATGACTGATCCCATCGCAGACATGCTGACCCGTCTGCGGAACGCGAACTCGGCGTACCACGACACCGTCGTGATGCCGCACAGCAAGATCAAGTCGCACATCGCGGAGATCCTCCAGCAGGAGGGTTACATCACCGGCTGGCGTGTCGAGGACGCCGAGGTTGGCAAGAACCTCGTCCTCGAGCTGAAGTTCGGCCCGAACCGCGAGCGCTCGATCGCCGGCATCAAGCGGATCTCGAAGCCGGGCCTCCGGGTCTACGCAAAGTCCACCAACCTGCCGAAGGTCCTCGGCGGCCTGGGCGTGGCGATCATCTCCACGTCCCACGGTCTCCTGACCGGCCAGCAGGCCAGCAAGAAGGGCGTGGGTGGGGAAGTCCTCGCCTACGTCTGGTAACCAGGGAACGGAGGAATAGCTAATGTCGCGCATTGGCAAGCTGCCCATCCAGGTTCCCGCTGGTGTGGACGTCACCATCGAGGGCCGGACGGTCGCGGTGAAGGGCCCCAAGGGTTCCCTCGCGCACACCGTCGCGGCGCCCATCGAGGTCGCCAAGGGTGAGGACGGCGTCATCAACGTCACCCGCCCGAACGACGAGCGTCAGAACAAGGCCCTGCACGGCCTGTCCCGCACGCTGGTGGCGAACATGATCACCGGCGTGACCCAGGGCTACAGCAAGGCTCTTGAGATCAGCGGTGTCGGCTACCGCGTCCAGGCCAAGGGCTCCAACCTGGAGTTCTCCCTGGGCTACAGCCACCCGATCCTGGTCGAGGCCCCCGAGGGGATCTCCTTCAAGGTCGAGTCGCCCACCAAGCTCAGCGTCGAGGGCATCGACAAGCAGAAGGTCGGCGAGGTGGCGGCGAACATCCGTAAGCTGCGCAAGCCTGACCCGTACAAGGCCAAGGGCGTCAAGTACGCCGGCGAGGTCATCCGCCGCAAGGTCGGAAAGGCTGGTAAGTAAGCCATGGCATACGGTGTGAAGATCGCTAAGGGTGACGCCTACAAGCGCGCCGCCGCTAAGCGTCGCCACATCCGCATCCGTAAGCGGATTTCGGGTACCCCGGAGCGTCCGCGTCTCGTGGTGACGCGGACCAACCGTGGCATCACGGCGCAGGTCATCGACGACATCGCGGGCCACACGCTCGCTTCGGCGTCGACCCTGGACGCTTCGATTCGTGGTGGCGAGGGCGACAAGAGCGCTCAGGCCAAGCAGGTCGGTTCCCTGGTTGCCGAGCGTGCCAAGGCCGCCGGTGTCGAGGCCGTCGTGTTCGACCGTGGTGGCAAGCAGTACGCCGGGCGGATTGCCGCTCTGGCCGACGCCGCCCGCGAAGCCGGGCTGAAGTTCTAAGCCCCGGTTCCGGAGCTAGCGGACGTAACAGAGAGAGGTAAATCCAATGGCTGGACCCCAGCGCCGCGGGAGCGGTGCCGGTGGCGGCGAGCGGCGGGACCGGAAGGGTCGCGACGGTGGCGCTGCCGCCGAGAAGACCGCATACGTTGAGCGCGTTGTCGCGATCAACCGTGTCGCCAAGGTTGTCAAGGGTGGCCGTCGCTTCAGCTTCACCGCGCTGGTCGTGGTGGGCGACGGTGACGGCACCGTAGGTGTCGGTTACGGCAAGGCCAAGGAAGTTCCGGCTGCCATCGCCAAGGGCGTGGAAGAGGCCAAGAAGAACTTCTTCAAGGTCCCCCGTATCCAGGGCACCATCCCTCACCCCATCCAGGGCGAGAAGGCTGCGGGCGTCGTCCTGCTCAAGCCGGCTTCCCCCGGTACCGGTGTGATCGCCGGTGGCCCCGTGCGTGCCGTTCTGGAGTGCGCGGGCATCCACGACGTGCTGAGCAAGTCGCTCGGTTCGTCGAACCCGATCAACATCGTGCACGCCACGGTGACCGCGCTTCAGGGCCTTCAGCGCCCCGAGGAGATCGCGGCCCGTCGTGGCCTGCCGCTGGAGGACGTTGCTCCCGCCGCTCTGCTGCGGGCGCGTGCAGGGGTGACCGCGTAATGGCGCACCTCAAGATCACGCAGACGAAGTCCTTCATCGGTAGCAAGCAGAACCACCGCGACACCCTCCGTTCGCTGGGCCTCAAGCGGCTCAACGACGTGGTTGTCAAGGAGGACCGCCCCGAGTTCCGCGGCATGGTGCAGACCGTCCGCCACCTCGTGACGGTTGAGGAGGTCGACTGACATGGCGGAGAACAACCCGCTGAAGGTCCACAACCTCCGGCCCGCCCCGGGCGCCAAGACCGCCAAGACCCGTGTCGGTCGTGGTGAGGCGTCCAAGGGTAAGACCGCTGGTCGTGGTACCAAGGGCACGAAGGCCCGTTACCAGGTTCCGGAGCGCTTCGAGGGTGGGCAGATGCCCCTCCACATGCGCCTCCCGAAGCTGAAGGGCTTCAAGAACCCCGCCCACAAGCAGTTCCAGGTCGTGAACCTGGCCAAGCTGGCCGAGCTCTACCCGCAGGGTGGCGAGGTCACGGTGGCCGACCTGATTGCCAAGGGCGCGGTGCGCAAGAACGAGCTCGTCAAGGTCTTGGGCCAGGGCGAGATCTCCGTGGCGCTGCAGGTTTCGGTTGACGCCGTTTCCGGCTCCGCCAAGGAGAAGATCGCCGCTGCCGGCGGCACCGTCACCGAGCTCATCTGACGGTCTGCATCCAGGCCGCTCAGGCCGCAGCCGGTTGAACGCAGGAGCCGGGAGTCCCTACGGGGCTCCCGGCTCCTGTGCGTTCCGGGGAGGTCGCACTCCGGGTCCGACGTGACGGACGCCATATAGTTGGCGCGGTCGCCGACTGGCCGGTTAGTGTTTATCTATTTTCCGTCCAGCGATTTCTTTGAATGGCTCCGCTGCCTGAGAATCATTCCGGATGGAAGCGTTCCGGGGTCGAACGGAATTGCTTGATCCACTTTGAGTCGTCTGTTACTCTCCCGGATATCGAACACACTTCGGACTCGCTATTTCTTCATCGATCAAGGCGATTCCGCGTGTTCGGTGTTTCTTGTGCATAGTTCGCAGGAATTATATCGGGAGGGGAAAGAATTATGGTCAACCGTATTGACGTCACCGCCGTCGCCAACTCCGTGGTGGGTGCCGAGGCCCGTGGCACCCTGCTGACTGCCGGAGGTGGCCCGGTGCTGGCCACGCCGACGGCCCTCCTCGTTGCCACCGCCATCCCGGCGGTCACCGCCACGCCGACCATCACCCGTCTCGGTGGCTACACGCCGGACGCCAACGAGGTCGCGCCGGAGCTGTCCGTCGACAGCGGGCTGTCCGCCGACAAGCTGATCGCTGCGCGCCTCTCTGCGTAAGCGATCCGCAAGTAGGTGATCTGAGCCGGCGGCCGTCGCATGTCTTTGTGCATGCGTCGGCCGTCGGTCGGCTATTCGTTACAGCTGCGCGTGGAGTTGGCCTTGAATATGGGAGACCGTAAATTCCTTTCGCATTCCGGGGCGGGGTGCCGCTCCGTGCAATCGCCGCCGGACATTGATGACGTCGTACGACAGGTGGAACGGTTGACGTCGGTCGGCGCCATTCTGGGGGCTCTGGAGCAGCTGAGCGACTCGGGCCGGAAGAACAGCGCGGAGTTGCTCCCCTGGAGCATCGCGCGGATCAGGTTCCCTGTTCTGGACCGAAAGCGTGGGCGCATCATCACGCGGGTGATCGAACCTCCGAAGGACGTCGCGATCCCCATCGTGCGACTGTTGGCCGCCACCCGGTTGCTCGTCGGCAACCCGGGCCGGGCCGAGCGGGCCGCGCTGCTGACGCTGTTGGCCGGAACGAGTGTGGCCACCAATATCCGGTCCGGCGGCCTGGGTATGGACGGCTCGGACCAGCTCGCCCTGATCAATTTCATCGTCGCGGGTCTGGAGAAGCTGTCCGGTTCGGACAGTAAGGCCCGGCAGGCATGTCTCTACTTCCTGGCGGGCCAGAGCGCGCTGTCGTATCTCACCTCGGGCCTGGTGAAGCTGACGTCCCCGACGTGGCGGAGTGGCGAGGCCATCACCGGTGTGCTGCGCACCCGGACGTACGGTGACCCGAAGCTCTTCGCCTACCTCAAGGACAAGCCGGAGTTGAGCCGGCTGCTGGCCTGGGCCGTCATCCTGGGCGAGACGCTGTATCCGGCGATGCTGCTGGTTCCCGACCGGATGAGCCGGGCCGGTCACGCCGCCGGTGTCGCCTTCCACCTGGCGAACGGCCGCTTCATGGGCCTCAACCGCTTTCTGTGGGCGTTCACCGGTACGTATCCGGCCGTGGACTACGCCCGCAAGCAGCTGCGAGGCACTCTTGGGCTCACCCGCTCATGAGCGGCCCGTCACACCGGCTGCGCCGGGCTTCGGCGATGGCACTGGGCGCCGCCGGTCTGGGCGCCGCCGCTGTCGGAGTGCGCGCTTTCCGGCACGCCAACACGGTGGTGCCGCGCCCGGGGGAGCAGGTCCTCCTGAGCGAGGGACCCGTGCACGCACTGTGGCGGCGGGCGGAGAACGGGCCGACAGTTGTCTTCGAGAACGCCTTGTTGTGCGCGCTCTCCGAATGGCTCTGGGTCACCGATGCACTGGACGAGTCCGTTCCGTTCCTCGCCTATGACCGCCCCGGTACGGGCTGGACGCCGAGGCTCAGGCGGGGACTGCAACCGGAGGCTTACGCCGATCGGTTGTGGGAACTCCTCCAACTGCTCAACCTGCCCGCACCGTATGTCCTTGTCGGCCATTCCGTGGGCGGAATCCTGGTCCGGAGCTTCGCGCTGCGCCACCCCGAGGTGGTCGCAGGTCTGGTCCTGGTCGACTCCTCGCACCCGGACCAGCTCGCGCGGTCACGCATCCAGCGCGAGGCGCTGCCCGGCTTCCGGCAGGGGGTCACCCTCGGATGCGTGCGGGCCGCAACCGGACGTATGTACGACGCCATGGCGCTGAGCCATGTCTGTGGCCTCCCCGGTGAGACCAAAGAGATGACGCGTCGTCAGCTCTCTCTTCCCGGCCCCTGGTACGGGGCGCGCGAGGAGGTGCGGTGGTGGCTCCGGGCGTGGAACGACGACGCGCGGCAGCTGTCCGGTCTGCCCGGGAAGCGGGTGGCCGTGGTCACCGCGGGACGGTCCGTACGACAGGACCCGGTGCACGGGGAGCTGCAGCGGGAGCTGGCCGGGCTGTCGTCCGAGCACCGGCACGAGACCGTGCCGGACGCCGAGCACGAGGCGCTGGTAATGGAACCGGGCCATGCCCGGACAGTGGCCGAGGCTGTCGCCTGGGTGCGCGCGGGTCACCGCCCGGCTTGAGACTTGAGGGGGAGCAGTGCAGAAGGTACTTCGCACCGGACGGCGGATCGCGCTGTACGGGGCGCTCGGATCCTGGTTCGCGGTCACCGCGCTCAACCAGCTCCAGAAGGCGGGGAAGATCCAGCAGAAGGTCGATCCGCTCCAGACATTCATTCCGAGTTGGCGGTTCTTCGGGCCGCACCCGGGCATGCACGACACCCATCTGCTGTTCCGCGACGAACTGCCGGACGGCACCCTCACCGAGTGGCAGGAGAAGGTGATCGTGGTCGAGCGGATGGCTCGGCACACGGTGTGGAACCCCAACCGGCGTCGGGAAAAGGTCATCTTTGACGCCGTGGAGGAGCTGAAGATCTTCGTCCGGCAGGAAGCACCGATGGAGAAGATGCAGCTCACCGTGCCATATCTGGTCATCCTCAACTATGTCACCCATCAGTGCGCGCACCATGAGGCCGCGGCCCGAACGCAGTTCCTGGTGGCCACTTCGCCCGGCTATGACGAAGACATCCCTCCGGAGATGTTCTTCGCCTCCGACATCCATGCAATGTGAGGAAGAGATGGCGCGAGACACCCCCGTGGCGGCCGCGTACGGCGCGACCATCGGGAAGTATCACGACACGATGTACCCACTGGTGGACCTGCCTGACATGGTGGAGTGCATCAAGCAGGTGGCCGCCCCGCCCAAGAAGGTCATCGACTTCGGTGCGGGCAGCGGCCGGCTCGCCCTCGCGCTGACGGAGCAGGGCTATACGGCGCACGCGGTGGATCTCTCCGCGGAGATGCTGGAGCGGCTGCGCACCGCCGACCTGTCCGGATCGGTGACCCGGCATCATTGCGACATCACCACCGTCGACGCGGGCAACGACTTCGATGTCGTGGTGATCACGAACAGCACCCTGTTCATGCTGCCCACGCCCGAGCAGCAGCGGCAGGCACTCGCCAGGGCGGCCGCTCATCTGTCCCGGGACGGCCGCCTTCTGGTGGAGGTCTACGAACCGAGCTTCTATCACCAGCTGTCGCGGCCTCACACGCAGAGTTCCGTACTGCCCGACGGCACGTTGGTCGTCGACTCCGTCACCAACGACCCGGTCCAGCAGCTGGTTGTGATGCTGCGGACGTTCGTCAGCCATGGAGTCACCGAGACCTTTCCCGAGGTCAGCAGGTACACCTGGCCAGGAGAGCTGGACTTGATGGCGGAGTTGGAAGGCTTGCGGCTCGTGGAGAGGTGGAGCGACTGGGCGAAAACGCCGTTCGACCGTTCCGCCGTCCGGCACGTTTCGCTCTACCGGCTGGGCCCGCAGGCCGGTTGACAGCGTCGACTGCGATGCCGCTTTCCTTGGTCGGTCGTTCCTAGCCGGTCGCCGTCGCCGGTAAGGTGGCGTGCGATGTTAATGTCCGCGTGGCATCTGTCTACGCGGGTTTTGGCCGCTACGTATCCGTCGTTCCTCAAGACCGTCACCTCTCGCCTGTAACGGTGGGAGGCGCAGGAGGCACCGTGCTCACCGCGTTCGCCCGAGCGTTCAAGACGCCCGACCTGCGCAAGAAGCTGCTGTTCACATTGGGCATCATCGTGATCTATCGGCTCGGCGCCCATGTCCCGGTCCCTGGGGTGGATTACGCGAACGTCGAGACCTGCATCAAGCAGGCCGGCGGCAACAGCGGGTTGTTCGCCCTGGTGAACATGTTCAGCGGCAACGCACTGCTGCAGATCACGATCTTCGCGATGGGGATCATGCCGTACATCACGGCGAGCATCATCCTCCAGTTGCTCACGGTCGTGATCCCGCGGCTCGAGGCTCTCAAGAAAGAGGGTCAGAGCGGCCAGGCGAAGATCACCCAGTACACCCGCTATCTGACCGTGGCGCTGGCGATCATGCAGGGCACGGGCGTTCTGGCCGCCGCCCGCAGCGGTGCGTTCTTCCAGAACTGCCCGGTCGGAACCGAGATCATCCCCAGCGACTCGGTCTTCAGCACCATCACGATGGTCGTCACCATGACCGCCGGCACCTGTCTGATCATGTGGCTTGGTGAGTTGATCACCGACCGCGGCATCGGCAACGGCATGTCGATCTTGATGTTCATCTCGATCGCCTCCAGCTTCCCGAGTGCCCTGTGGCAGATCAAGCTCACCGGCAAGCTGGCCGACGGCTGGATCGAGTTCTTCGCCGTGATTGCGGTGGGCCTGGTGATGGTCGCCCTGGTGGTCTTCGTCGAGCAGGCCCAGCGGCGCATTCCGGTGCAGTACGCGAAGCGGATGATCGGCCGCCGGTCCTATGGCGGTACGTCCACTTACATCCCGCTCAAGGTGAACCAGGCAGGTGTGATTCCTGTCATCTTCGCGTCATCGCTGCTCTACATTCCAGCCCTCATCGCACAGTTCAGCGGGTCGAAGGCGGCATGGGCGACGTGGATCGCCACCAACTTCACCAAGGGAAATCACCCGGTTTACATCGTTACGTACTTCCTGCTGATCGTGTTCTTCGCCTTCTTCTACGTGGCCATCAGCTTCAACCCCGAAGAAGTTGCCGACAACATGAAGAAGTATGGTGGCTTCATCCCGGGTATCCGGGCTGGTCGCCCGACGGCCGAGTACCTCAGCTACGTGCTCAACCGGATCACGTGGCCGGGCTCGCTGTACCTGGGGCTGATCGCGCTCGTACCAACAGTGGCGTTGGTGCTCTTCAACGCGAACCAGAACTTCCCGTTCGGCGGGACAAGCATCCTCATCATCGTGGGTGTGGGCCTGGAGACCGTGAAGCAGATCGAGAGCCAGCTTCAGCAGCGCAACTACGAAGGGTTCCTCCGCTGATGCGAATCGTCCTCGTCGGACCCCCGGGGGCCGGCAAGGGTACGCAGGCTGCGTACCTTGCCAAGAACCTCGCGATCCCGCACATCTCCACGGGGGACCTGTTCCGCGCCAACATCAGCCAGGGGACGCCCCTCGGCCGCGAGGCGAAGTCATACATGGACGCCGGCAATCTGGTGCCCGACTCGGTCACCATCGCGATGGCCGAGGACCGTATGGAGCAGCCCGACGCGGCCGACGGCTTCCTCCTGGACGGCTTCCCCCGCAACCTGGGCCAGGCCAAGGCGCTGGACGAGTACCTCAAGGACAACCACCTCAAGCTGGACGCCGTCCTGGACCTGGAGGTCCCCGAGGACGAGGTCGTCAAGCGGATCGCCGGCCGGCGCATCTGCCGCAACGACAGCAGCCACGTCTTCCACGCCGAGTACAACAAGCCGGAGGCCGAGGGCGTCTGTGACGTCTGCGGCGGCGAGCTGTACCAGCGGGACGACGACCGTGAGGAGACCGTCCGCAAGCGCCTGGAGGTCTACCACACGGAGACCGAGCCGATCATCGACTACTACAAGGCCCAGGGCCTGGTGGTGGACATCCCCGCGATGGGGAAGGTCGACGAGGTCACCCAGCGCGCGATGGCGGCTCTGCCGTCCCGCGACGCGTAACAGCACACAGCGTCCCTACGGCCGCGGTGCCCGCAACGGGTACCGCGGCCGTATCGTGTACGGGGTGGTCGGACGACCGCCGCAGAAGCGTTGTAGTCGGTTCAGGAAAGGCGCCAGCCGTCATGGTGGAGATCAAGACCCCCGAGCAGATCGCGAAGATGCGCGAGGCGGGGCTGGTGGTCGCCGCCATTCACGCGGCGACCCGGAAGGCCGCGGTGCCGGGCGCCACGACCAAGGACCTGGACGACGCGGCACGCAAGGTGCTCGCCGAACACGGAGCGAAGTCGAACTTCCTCGGTTACGGCGGCTTCCCCGCCACGATCTGCACCTCGGTCAACGATGTCGTGGTCCACGGCATCCCCGACACCGAGACGGTGCTGCAGAACGGCGACATCATCTCCATCGACTGCGGCGCGATCATCGACGGCTGGCACGGCGACGCGGCGTACACCGCCTTCGTCGGGTCCGGTCACTCGGCCGAGCTGGTCGAGCTGAGCCGGGTCACCGAGGAGTCGATGTGGGCGGGCATCGCTGCGGTGGCCAAGGGCAACCGCCTGGTGGACATCTCCCGGGCGATCGAGGGCTACATCCGCCGCCAGCCGCGCCCGACCAGCGGTAAGTACGGCATCGTCGAGGACTACGGCGGCCACGGCATCGGCTCGCAGATGCACATGGACCCGCATCTGCTGAACTACGTCGACCGCAAGCGCGGCCGCGGCCCGAAGCTGGTGCCCGGCTTCTGCATCGCGATCGAGCCGATGGTGAACCTCGGCACGGCCAAGACCCACGTCCTCGAGGACGACTGGACGGTCAAGTCGAACGACGGCAGCTGGTCCTCGCACTGGGAGCACTCGGTCGCGCTGACCGAGGACGGCCCGCTGGTGCTGACCGCGCCGGACGGCGGCAAGGCCAAGCTCGCCGAGCTGGGGATCACGGCGGCGCCCGACCCCCTGGTCTGAGCCGGGCCCGCGGCCCTGGCATGAGCCGGGCCCGCCGCCCTGGCGTAAGGATCACGCCCGATGGGCAATAATCCTGGATTCGTCTTTTCCTGGACGCTGGCGTAGACTGACGCGTCGGCTCTCGTGCATCCGTATGCCCTCTTGGTCGGGGGCGTGGTGCGGGATAGTCGATCAAGGTAGCCGATTCGAAGGGCGAAGCGTGGCCAAGAAGCAAGGTGCCATCGAGATCGAGGGCACCGTGATCGAGTCCCTCCCGAACGCCATGTTCAAGGTGGAGCTCCAGAACGGTCACAAGGTCCTCGCGCACATCAGCGGCAAGATGCGGATGCACTACATCCGTATCCTCCCGGATGACCGGGTCGTGGTGGAGCTTTCTCCGTACGACCTGACGCGTGGCCGGATCGTCTACCGCTACAAGTAGATCTTGTCGCCGCCCCGCTCCCGTGGGGTGACGGCACTGACCCGGAGAACCTCACATCCCATGAAGGTCAAGCCGAGCGTCAAGAAGATCTGCGACAAGTGCAAGGTGATCCGCCGCCACGGCCGGGTCATGGTCATCTGCGACAACCTGCGCCACAAGCAGCGCCAGGGCTGACGCACGCCGACCACCTGCATTTCGCAGTTTTCGCGCGACGCAAGCACATACGTACATACGCAGTCACCCGACCCCCGCATCACGTGCGCGGGGACGACACCCTCGGCTCGGAGGCCGGGGACCCGGCTCGTAATTCTGCAGAGTCTTACGGGAACGGTGCTGCGGAAGACCTCCGAATAGCCATCAGGAGCCACATCAATGGCACGCCTCGCAGGCGTTGATCTCCCGCGCGAAAAGCGTGTGGAGGTCGCCCTCACCTACGTCTTCGGTATCGGGCGGACGCTGTCGCAGCAGACTCTCGCTGCCACCGGCGTCGACCCCAACACCCGGGTTCGCGACCTGGCCGAGGAAGACCTCGTCAAGATCCGCGAGTACGTGGACAACAACCTCAAGACCGAGGGTGACCTCCGTCGCGAGATCCAGGCCGACATCCGCCGCAAGGTCGAGATCGGCTGCTACCAGGGTCTGCGCCACCGTCGCGGTCTGCCGGTGCACGGTCAGCGCACCAGCACGAACGCCCGTACCCGCAAGGGCCCGCGTCGCGCGATCGCCGGCAAGAAGAAGCCGGGCAAGAAGTAGTCCTCAGCAGGACGCTTACCAGCGGTCTTCGCTGTAGGACCGACCACCTCCACGGGAGTAATGAATGCCTCCGAAGGGCCGTACGGCCGGCGCCAAGAAGGTGCGCCGCAAGGAGAAGAAGAACGTTGCCCACGGGCACGCTCACATCAAGAGCACGTTCAACAACACGATCGTCTCGATCACGGACCCCACGGGCAACGTGATCTCTTGGGCCTCTGCCGGCCACGTCGGCTTCAAGGGCTCGCGCAAGTCCACCCCCTTCGCCGCGCAGATGGCCGCCGAGTCGGCCGCCCGCCGCGCGCAGGAGCACGGCATGCGCAAGGTCGACGTCTTCGTCAAGGGTCCCGGCTCCGGCCGTGAGACCGCGATCCGCTCCCTCCAGGCCACCGGCCTCGAGGTGGGTTCGATCCAGGACGTCACCCCCACTCCGCACAACGGATGCCGCCCGCCCAAGCGCCGGCGCGTCTGACGCACTGAGGTAACGGAGACAACTGGAAAATGGCGCGTTATACCGGGGCCGACTGCAAGCGTTGCCGTCGGGAGAAGCAGAAGCTCTTCCTCAAGGGGAGCAAGTGCGAGAGCGCGAAGTGCCCGATCGAGATCCGTCCTTACCCCCCGGGTGAGCACGGTCGCGGGCGCACCAAGGACAGCGAGTACCTCCTTCAGCTTCGTGAGAAGCAGAAGTGCAGCCGTATCTACGGTGTCCTGGAGAAGCAGTTCGTGAACTACTACAAGGAAGCGAACCAGAAGACCGGCAAGACCGGTGAGAACCTTCTGCGCATCCTTGAGACCCGCCTCGACAACGTGGTCTACCGGGCCGGCTTCGCCAAGTCCCGCGACCACGCCCGTCAGCTGGTGCGTCACGGACACGTCAACGTGAACGGCCGCAAGACCGACATTCCGTCGGCGCGCGTGGCCGTGAACGACATCATCGAGGTCCGCGAGGGCTCTCGGAACCTGACCCCGTTCGCGGTGGCGCAGGCCGAGGCCGGCGAGAAGACCGTTCCGGCCTGGCTGGAAGCGATCCCCTCGAACCTCCGGATTCTCGTGCACAGCATGCCCGAGCGCCAGGTGATCGACACCCAGGTGCAGGAGCAGCTGATCGTCGAGCTCTACTCCAAGTAAGAGCTGACCGGTGGGGGCGGTACGGAGCCGATGGCGCCGTGCCGCCCGTACCCTTGTCAGTACAGCGGGCGTCAAATAGCGGGCGTCCACGACTGAAGGATCGAACACCATGCTGATTGCTCAGCGTCCCTCGTTGACCGAAGAGGTCGTCGACGAATACCGCTCCCGGTTCGTGATCGAGCCGCTGGAGCCGGGCTTCGGCTACACCCTCGGCAACTCCCTGCGCCGTACCCTCCTGTCCTCGATTCCGGGTGCGGCGGTCACGTCCATCCGCATCGACGGTGTCCTGCACGAGTTCACCACCGTGCCGGGCGTCAAGGAGGACGTCACCGACCTCATCCTCAACATCAAGCAGCTGGTCGTCTCCTCGGAGCACGACGAGCCGGTCGTGATGTACCTGCGCAAGCAGGGCCCCGGCCTGGTCACCGCTGCTGACATCGCGCCCCCGGCCGGTGTCGAGGTGCACAACCCGGACCTGGTCCTCGCCACCCTCAACGGCAAGGGCAAGCTGGAGATGGAGCTGACCGTCGAGCGCGGTCGCGGCTACGTCTCCGCCGTCCAGAACAAGCAGGTGGGCCAGGAGATCGGCCGTATCCCGGTCGACTCCATCTACAGCCCCGTGCTCAAGGTCACCTACAAGGTCGAGGCGACCCGTGTCGAGCAGCGCACCGACTTCGACAAGCTGATCGTCGACGTCGAGACCAAGCAGGCCATGCGCCCGCGTGACGCCATGGCGTCCGCCGGTAAGACCCTGGTCGAGCTGTTCGGTCTGGCGCGCGAGCTCAACATCGACGCCGAGGGCATCGACATGGGCCCGTCCCCGACGGACGCCGCCCTGGCCGCCGATCTGGCGCTGCCGATCGAGGAGCTGGAGCTCACGGTCCGCTCGTACAACTGCCTCAAGCGTGAGGGCATCCACTCCGTGGGTGAGCTCGTGGCGCGCTCCGAGGCCGACCTGCTCGACATCCGCAACTTCGGTGCGAAGTCGATCGACGAGGTCAAGGCGAAGCTGGCCGGTATGGGCCTGGCGCTGAAGGACTCGCCTCCCGGGTTCGACCCGACCGCCGCCGCCGACGCGTTCGGTGCGGACGACGACGCGGACGCGGGCTTCGTCGAGACCGAGCAGTACTAAGAACTCGGGCCGGACGGCCTGATCGCGACTGCGGGCCGGCTGCGGCTGGTCGCGCAGTTCCCCGCGCCCCTTACAGGGCGCGGGGGTCCCGCCCCTCTCCTCGCGGGAGGGGCTGGTTGTTGCCGGTGAGCAACCGCTCACCGGGTCCTGACCTCGGTACCTGATACGGCCGGGGCAGATACCAAGGAGAAAGAAAATGCCGAAGCCCGCCAAGGGTGCCCGTCTGGGCGGCAGCGCTGCGCACGAGCGCCTCATGCTGCGCAACCTGGCCACCTCGCTCTTCGAGCACGGCCGCATCACGACGACCGAGGCCAAGGCCCGTCGTCTGCGTCCGTACGCGGAGCGTCTGGTGACCAAGGCGAAGAAGGGCGACCTTCACAACCGCCGTCAGGTCATGCAGCTGATCTCGGACAAGAGCGTCGTGCACACGCTCTTCACCGAGATCGCCCCGCGGTTCGAGAACCGCCCGGGTGGCTACACCCGTATCACCAAGATCGGTAACCGTCGTGGCGACAACGCTCCCATGGCCGTCATCGAGCTGGTGGAGGCGCTGACCGTGGCCCAGCAGGCCACCGGTGAGGCCGAGGCCGCGACCAAGCGTGCGGCCAAGGACGCGGAGGCGGCCACGGCTGCCGAGGCGACCGAGGAGTCGAAGGACGCCTGAGTCCTGACTTACGCGTGAGCGGGTTCGCCCTTCGGGGCGGGCCCGCTTTCGCGTTCGGGTGCGGGCGGCACCGCGCGGGGTTGAGAGGATTGCTGGTGTGAGTGACGAAGTGAAGCCGGGCCTGGTCCGGGTGCGGATGGACCTTTCCTACGACGGAAGGGACTTCTCCGGGTGGGCCAAGCAGGCCGGCGGGCGGCGGACCGTCCAGGGGGAGATCGAGGACGCGCTGCGTACGGTGACGCGGTCCGCGGAGACGTATGAGCTCACCGTGGCCGGGCGGACGGACGCGGGGGTGCACGCGCGGGGGCAGGTGGCGCACGTGGATCTGCCCGTGGAGCTGTGGGCGGAGCACCGGGACAAGCTGCTGCGGCGGCTGGCCGGGCGGCTGCCGAAGGACGTCCGGGTGTGGCGGCTCGACGAGGCGCCGTACGGCTTCAACGCGCGGTTCTCGGCGATCTGGCGGCGCTACGCGTACCGGGTGACCGACCACCACGGCGGGGTGGACCCGCTGCTGCGCGGCCATGTGCTGTGGCATGACTGGGCGCTGGACGTCGAGGCGATGAACGAGGCCTCCCGGCCGCTGCTGGGCGAGCACGACTTCGCGGCGTACTGCAAGCGGCGGGAGGGCGCGACGACGATCCGTACTCTCCAGGAGCTGAGCTGGGTGCGCGGGGCGGACGGGATCATCACGGCGACCGTGCGCGCTGACGCCTTCTGCCACAACATGGTGCGGTCGCTGGTGGGGGCGATGCTGTTCGTCGGCGACGGGCACCGGCCCGTGGAGTGGCCCGGCAAGGTGCTGGCCGCCGGGGTGCGGGACTCCGCGGTGCATGTCGTACGGCCGCACGGGCTGACGCTGGAGGAGGTCGGCTACCCGGCCGACGAGCTGCTGATGGCGCGCAACCAGGAGGCGCGGAACAAGCGGACGCTGCCGGCGGGCGGCTGCTGCTGAGCGGCGGGCCGTACAGCCTCGTGGTGGCGCCGCCGGACCGGCGGCGCCACCCGGGGCGTCAGGACCGGCCGGCCTTCTTCTGCGCGTCCCTGAGCTGCTGCTCGCCGGCCTTCGCGGCCTGGTCCTTGCCGCGCTGGGTGATCCGGCCGAACGCGTAGGCGCCGCCGTCCCGGGCGATCTGCCGGGCCTTGGTCTCGGAGCCGGTGACGTCCTTGCCGTTGAGGTAGCCGGCGATGGTGAAGTAGGCGTAGCGGCCGGTGGCGTTGGTGGCCATCCGGCACTTCGTGCCCTGGCAGAAGTCCGAGGGCACCCCGCCGCCGGGCAGCGGCATGAGGTTGGCCTTGTTCTCGTTCATGACCTTGGCGGCCCTGGCGGGCGAGTCGAAGACCGCGATCCCGACGGTGACCGCGACGCCGCCCCTGGAGTACGTGGCCCGCAGCAGCTGCCGGCAGCCGTTGTGGGACAGCGAGGAGACCAGCGGGCCCTGAGCGGCGGCGGTGCAGTCCTTGGTGCTGGCGGTCTTGGTGCGCGGGTAGGAGTGCGCGCCGACGACCATGCTCTTCTGCGGGAAGAGGGTGGCGGGGGTCAGCGGCGCCTTGTCCTTCTTGGGGTCGGTGATGTAGTCCCGCGGGTTCGGCGGGGGCGGGACGGAGACGTCGGGGAAGGACGGCTTGTCGTCCGGCACGGTCTCCTCGGAGGCGGTGGGCGCCGCCGTGGCGCCGCCGCCCTTCGTGCCGCCGCCGGTCATGACGGCGGCGGTGACGATGCCGGCCACCGCCAGAGCGGCCACCACGCCGCCACCGATCCACATCCAGCGTTTCCGGCGGGCCGACGCCTCACTCTCCTCGGCGAGTGCGCCCCAGTCCGGCGTGGACGACGAAGAACCCCCGGGGCCGTCGAACGGCCCGCCTTGCCCAAAGCTCATGCCGCGCATCCTAATGGGGTTGGTGGACGGCGCGGCGGGCGGTCACAATCCGCTCATGGGACATCTTGAGGCCGGACATCTGGAGTACTACCTGCCGGACGGCAGGGTCCTGCTGGGGGACGTGTCCTTCCGGGTGGGGGAGGGCGCGTCGGTCGCGCTGGTGGGAGCCAACGGCGCCGGCAAGACGACGCTGCTGCGCCTGATCGCGGGGGAGCTGGAGCCGCACGGCGGGTCGGTGACGGTCAGCGGCGGGCTGGGCGTGATGCCGCAGTTCGTGGGGTCCGTACGGGACGAGCGCACGGTCCGTGACCTGCTGGTTTCCGTGGCGCAGCCGCGGATCAGGGAGGCCGCCGCCGCGGTGGACGCCGCCGAGCTGGCGATCATGACCGCCGAGGACGACGACGAGGCCGCGCAGATGGCCTACGCCCAGGCCCTCAGCGACTGGGCCGAGGCCCGCGGCTACGAGGCCGAGACCGCCTGGGACATCTGCACGACGGCGGCGCTGGGCATGCCGTACGAGAAGGCGCAGTGGCGGAAGGTGCGCACGCTGTCCGGCGGCGAGCAGAAGCGGCTGGTGCTGGAGTCGCTGCTGCGCGGTACGGACGAGGTGCTGCTGCTGGACGAGCCGGACAACTATCTGGACGTGCCGGGCAAGCGCTGGCTGGAGGAGCAGCTGCGGCAGACCCCCAAGACGGTGCTGTTCGTCTCGCACGACCGGGAGCTGCTGGCCCGTTCCGCCGAGAAGATCGTCAGCGTCGAGCCGGGCCCGGCGGGCTCCGACGTCTGGGTGCACGGCGGCGGGTTCGGCACCTACCACGAGGCCCGCAAGGAGCGCTTCGCCCGCTTCGAGGAGCTGCGGCGGCGCTGGGACGAGAAGCACGTCCAGCTGAAGCAGCTGGTGAACACGCTCAAGAACAAGGCGGCGTTCAACGACGGTCTGGCCTCCCGCTACCAGGCGGCGCAGACCCGGCTGCGGAAGTTCGAGGAGGCCGGGCCGCCGCCGGAGCCGCCGCGCGAGCAGGAGATCACGATGCGGCTGCGCGGCGGGCGCACCGGCGTGCGCGCGATCACCTGCGAGCAGCTGGAGCTCACCGGCCTCATGAAGCCCTTCTCCCTGGAGATCTTCTACGGCGAGCGGGTCGCGGTCCTGGGCTCCAACGGTTCCGGCAAGTCGCACTTCCTGCGGCTGCTGGCCGGCGGCGACGCCGCAGCCGAGAACCCCGTCGCGCACACCGGCGCCTGGAAGCTGGGCGCCCGGGTCGTCCCCGGCCACTTCGCGCAGACGCACGCCCACCCCGAGCTGATGGGCCGCACCCTGCTGGACGTCCTGTGGACCGAGCACGCCAAGGACAAGGGCCAGGCCATGTCCGCGCTGCGCCGCTACGAGCTGGAGAAGCAGGCCGAGCAGCGCTTCGAGCGGCTCTCCGGCGGCCAGCAGGCCCGCTTCCAGATCCTGCTGCTGGAGCTGGCCGGTACGACGGCCCTGCTGCTGGACGAGCCGACCGACAACCTGGACCTGGAGTCCGCCGAGGCGCTCCAGGAGGGGCTGGAGGCGTACGAGGGGACCGTGGTGGCGGTCACCCACGACCGCTGGTTCGCGCGCTCCTTCGACCGGTTCCTGGTCTTCGGCTCGGACGGGAGGGTGCGGGAGACGGCGGAGCCGGTGTGGGACGAGCGGAGGGTGGAGCGGGCACGCTAGCGGGGCGGGCGGTTGCCGGGCGCCCGGTGCGGCGTCCGCACGCCGGTTCGGGAGGCGTTTTGACCCCGCTGGGGACGGCCCGGTATTCTGCTGGTTCGTTATGCGTATTGGCTTGCTCTATCTCACGTGAGGGGCCCTTACGCCGGTCCCTGGGCCGATAACCAGCGGCGGACGATCGGGTTGCGTCACCCGTAGTGCCGCCCTGCTGTGTGTCAGCCATGGCGACCAGTACAGGACCCATTCACTCAGAAGCGAAGGCTAAGACGTGCGTACGTTCAGCCCCAAGCCCGGCGATGTCCAGCGCCAGTGGCACATCATTGACGCGCAGGACGTTGTCCTGGGCCGTCTGGCCACCCAGGCCGCGTCCCTCCTGCGGGGCAAGCACAAGCCGGTCTATGCGCCGCACGTTGACATGGGTGACTTCGTCATCATCGTCAACGCCGACAAGGTGCACCTGTCCGGCAACAAGCGGACCCAGAAGATGGCCTACCGCCACTCGGGCTTCCCGGGCGGTCTGCGCTCGGTCCGCTACGACGAGCTGCTCGACAAGAACCCCGAGAAGGCCGTCGAGAAGGCCATCAAGGGCATGCTCCCCAAGAACACCCTCGGCCGTCAGATGCTCTCGAAGCTGAAGGTCTACGCCGGTGCCGAGCACCCGCACGCTGCGCAGCAGCCGGTCCCGTTCGAGATCACCCAGGTCGCGCAGTAAGTCCGGCCACCCCCTAAGACGACAGAGAATTCTGAGGAGCATCGTGGCTGAGACCACCCCCGAGACCCCGCTGGACGAGGTCGAGGAGTACACCACCGAGACCGAGGTCGTGGAGTCGGAGTACACCTCCGAGTCCCTCGCGTCCCGCTTCGGCGACCCGCAGCCGGCGGCCGGCCTGGGCCGTCGCAAGAACGCCATCGCCCGCGTCCGGATCGTTCCGGGCACCGGCCAGTGGAAGATCAACGGCCGCACCCTTGAGGGCTACTTCCCCAACAAGGTGCACCAGCAGGAAGTCAACGAGCCCTTCAAGGTGCTCGAGCTGGACAACCGCTACGACGTGGTCGCCCGCATCTCCGGCGGCGGCATCTCCGGCCAGGCCGGTGCGCTGCGCCTGGGCGTGGCCCGTGCGCTGAACGAGGCGGACGTGGACAACAACCGCGGCGCGCTGAAGAAGGCCGGGTTCCTCAAGCGTGACGACCGTGCGGTCGAGCGCAAGAAGGCCGGTCTGAAGAAGGCCCGCAAGGCGCCGCAGTACAGCAAGCGCTAATCGCGCGCGCTGCACCATGCAGCCTTGGCGAACGCCCCGGTGGCACCTCCGTGCTGCCGGGGCGTTCGGCTATCCACGACCAGGGGCGTATACCTGGACTTAATGCTCTGGTCCAAGCTCATCTACTCGGAGGACACCAGTGGGACGACTCTTCGGCACGGACGGGGTGCGCGGTGTCGCCAATGCGGATCTGACGGCGGAGCTGGCGCTCGGTCTGTCGGTCGCGGCGGCGCATGTGCTCGCGGAAGCGGGCACGTTCGAAGGGCACCGGCCGGTGGCGGTGGTCGGACGTGATCCCCGCGCGTCCGGCGAGTTCCTGGAGGCCGCGGTCGTCGCGGGTCTGGCCAGCGCCGGTGTGGACGTGCTGCGGGTGGGGGTGCTCCCGACCCCGGCGGTCGCGTATCTGACCGGCTCGCTCGGTGCGGACCTCGGCGTGATGCTCTCCGCCAGCCACAACCCGATGCCCGACAACGGCATCAAGTTCTTCGCCCGCGGCGGTCACAAGCTCGCCGACGAGCTGGAGGACCGTATCGAGGAGACCTACCGCGCCCACAGCTCCGGTGAGCCCTGGGAGCGGCCGACCGGGGCCGGCGTGGGCCGGGTCACCGTCTACGACGAGGGCTTCGACAACTATGTCGCGCACCTCGTCGGGGTGCTGCCCAACCGCCTGGACGGGCTGAAGATCGTCATCGACGGGGCGCACGGGGCGGCGGCGCGGGTCTCGCCCGAGGCGTTCGCGCGGGCCGGTGCCGACGTCATCACGCTCGGCACCGACCCCGACGGCCTGAACATCAACGACGGCTGTGGCTCCACCCACCTCCAGCTGCTGCGCGACGCCGTCGTCGAGCACGGCGCCGACCTGGGCGTCGCCCACGACGGCGACGCGGACCGCTGCCTGGCCGTGGACCGCGAGGGCAACGAGATCGACGGCGACCAGATCCTGGCCGTCCTGGCGATCGGCATGCGCGAGGCGGACACGCTGCGCAAGAAGACCGTCGTCGCCACCGTGATGTCCAACCTCGGCTTCAAGCTGGCGATGGAGCGCGCGGGCATCGACCTCGTCCAGACCGCGGTCGGCGACCGCTACGTCCTGGAGGAGATGAAGGCGCACGGCTTCGCGCTGGGCGGCGAGCAGTCCGGGCACGTCATCGTGCTGGACCACGCCACCACCGGCGACGGCACGCTGACCGGGCTGATGCTGGCCGCGCGGGTCGCCGCGACCGGCCGGCCGCTGGCCGAGCTGGCGGGCGTCATGGAGCGGCTGCCGCAGATCCTGATCAACGTCCCCGACGTCGACAGGTCCCGGGTGGGCACCTCGCCCGAGGTGACCGCGGCGGTCGCCGAGGCGGAGCGGGAGCTGGGCGCCACCGGGCGGGTGCTGCTGCGGCCGTCCGGTACGGAGCCGCTGGTGCGGGTGATGGTGGAGGCCGCGGACATCGAGCAGGCGCGCGCGGTGGCCGAGCGGCTGGCGGACGTGGTCAAGTCGGCGCTGGGATGAGTGCCGGGGGCGGCCGCCGCGGCCGCCGTTGAGGCACCGGACGACCGGGTGCGGCCCCTCCGGCCGCACCGCGGGTTCCGCGGATTCTCCGGCCCCGCCCCGGGGTGGCATCTCGCCGCTCCGGGGCGGGGCCGTCCGCGTGGTGGCGTCCGCGGCTGGTGTGTCCGCGGCTGTTGCAGTCTCCGACTGCTGCGCTCCCGGCTACCGCGTGACCGGGGCCGTGTGGTGCCGGGCCCACAGGAGTTTCTGGGTGGCCAGGGTGAGGGTGCCGGCGAGGACGATGCCCACCAGGTTCAGCCCCAGCTGGGTGGAGGAGCCCCAGGTCTGCGCGTAGTCGCCGTAGGTGAAGGCGACGGCGGCGTTGGCGGCGGCGGGGACGGTCGTCACGGAGATGGCCACGCCCACCAGGGCGCCGGACTTCGCCGAGGTCAGCGAGAGGGTTCCGGCGACCCCGGCGAGGAAGGCCACCACGAACGACATCCAGTCCGGCTGCCAGATGAACGACGTATTGGGCCGCGGGCCCTCGACCCGGTGCTCGGTGAACAGCCCCACCGCGTCCATGAAGTAGCTGAAGCCGCAGGTCAGCACCATCGCCACGGCGAAGCCGACGACCAGCGCCAGCAGCGAGCGCCAGGCCAGCCGCGGGGCGCGCCGGACCAGGGCCGTACAGATTCCCGCCAGCGGGCCGAACTCCGGGCCGACCGCCATCGCGCCGACGATCAGAATGGCGTTGTCCAGCACCACACCGCAGGCCGCGATCATCGTGGCGAGGGTCAGGAACGCCAGGTAGGTGGCCGAGAGCGTGGACTCCTCGTGGGTGGCGTCGGCCAGCGACTCCCACAGCACGGCGTCCGCGCCCTCGCCGGGCGCCTCGTCCTCCGCCCGGTCGGCCCGCCGGGACAGCGACAGGTCGATGTGCTCGATCGCGATCGCCCCGGTCCTGTCGAGGCCCATCTCCCGCAGCCGGGCCAGCAGCCGGTCACCGGCCTCCCGCGCGACATCGCACAGCACCACATCGCCCCGTGGATCGCGGGCCGCCCCGCTCAGCACCACGAGATGGGTCGTCCCCACGGTCCGCTCCAGCAGATGGAGCACCTCGTCCGTACGGTCCGCAGGGACGATCAGGCGCAGATGCAGCACGGCGTTCGCCTTCCCTAGAGCTTGCGCAACGACAGCCGTTGCACCTTGTGGTCCGGACCCTTGCGCAGCACCAGGTTGGCGCGGCCGCGGGTCGGGGCGACGTTCTGCTGCAGATTGGGCTTGTTGACGGTGCGCCAGATCATCCGCGCATAGTCGAGGGCCTCGTCCTCGGAGACCTGGGTGTACTTGCGGAAGTACGAGAACGGGTTCTGGAAGGCGGTCTCGCGCAGCTTGCGGAAGCGCCCGAGGTACCACTTCTCGATGTCCTCGATGCGGGCGTCGACGTAGACGGAGAAGTCGAAGAAGTCGGCGAGCCCGAGGCGGGTGCGGCCGTCCTTGCCGGGCAGCGCCGGCTGGAGGACGTTCAGGCCCTCGACGATGAGGATGTCGGGGCGCTGCACGGTCAGCCGCTCGCCCGGCACGATGTCGTAGATCAGGTGGGAGTAGACCGGTGCGGTGACCTCGGCCCGGCCGGACTTCACATCCGCGACGAAGCGGGTCAGCGCCCGCCGGTCGTAGGACTCCGGGAAGCCCTTGCGGGACATCAGGCCGCGCCGGTGCAGCTCGGCGTTGGGGAACAGGAAACCGTCGGTGGTGACCAGCTCGACGCGCGGATGCTCGGGCCAGCGGGCCAGCAGCGCCTGCAGCAGCCGGGCGGTGGTGGACTTCCCGACCGCCACGCTGCCCGCGACCCCGATGACGAACGGGGTGCCGGGCTGGGGGCCGCCGCCCGCGTCGCCGAGGAAGGTGTTCAGCGCGCCGCGCAGACTGCTGCTGGCGCCGACATAGAGGTTGAGGAGCCGGGACAGCGGGAGATAGACCTCGCGTACCTCGTCGAGGTCGATGACATCGCCCAGGCCCCGCAGCTGTTCGACCTCGTCGGCCGTCAGGGGCAGCGGGGTCTTCTCCCGCAGGGCACTCCACTGGGCGCGTGTCAGGTCGACGTACGGGGAGCTGTCGGCGCGGCGTCGTTGCTGCGGATCGGTCGTCAGGGGCACGCGCCCATTGTGCGCAGGCGGCACCCGCCGTTCATCTCGGGGTGCCCGGCCGGAGGTCCTGAGGTGGTCTTGTGGATGTCGGGGTGGTCTTGGGTGATTCTCGGCAACCCTGTCTGTACCCGGCGGTTTTCGCCCGGTACGGTCGGCGGCGGGGAAGGGCCCGGACGCCGGGCCGCGGACGAAGGAGGGGGTGCGGGGTGCGCGCGCGTAAGGCCGGTCTGCTGGGACAGCGGCCGTGGGGGAGTACCACCGGCACGGATCACGACGGAGCCGACGGCACGACGGACGGCTTCGCCGCCCTGGTGTACGCCGAGCTGACCGAGGAACTGCCGGACGAGGACCTGGGCGAGGACCTCGCCGATTTCCTGGAACGCTACGAACCGTCCGACGGTCCCGGCGCCGACCCCGAGGCGGACGAGGAGTCGCTGGAGACGGTGCGGGAGGCGCACGAGCGGATAACGCGGGGGTATTGAGGGGCGGCGGGCCTACGGGTCGGCGTCCTCAACTCGGTGGCAGATCAGCCACGTTGGCTGTGGGCGTCATGTCATGTCTCCACCGGTTCAGGCGCCGGAGAGTCTCACGCCGCCACCCTCACGGGACGGCCCCCGGGCAACGGTCCAGCAGGCAACGGTCCAGGGCGATGATGAGGGGAGGAGAAGACTTCTGAGGCTCGGTCAGAGCCCCAGGACCGAAGCGTGAGGGATATTTTTCGGATGACTCGGACCCGTGTCGTCAATGTCTGCCTGGTGGCGGCCGGTGGGGGAGTGGCGGCCGCCGTGGTGTGCGCGTTGATGCGGCCCTCCACGCCGCTGCCGCGGTGGGATCTCCTGGGGTGTCTGGCGCTGACGGTGGTCGGGCTGGTGGGTGCCCTGAGGTGCCTGCGGCCGGGCTCCGTCGCTCAGGCGGGCCGGGCCGGGACGCGTAGGCACTGGTGGCCCGGTCAGAACTACGGGTGGATCGTCGCGGGGTTGTGGGCCACCGTCATCCCGGTGGGGCTGTTCTTCTACGCCGCCATATCCTTCTCGCCGGAAGCCGCCCGGATCGTTGAGGCCAAGGGGGGCATCCAGGCGGTGTCCGTCCAGAAGGTGCTCTCGTCCGAGTACGTGCGGGAAAAACACTCCGGGCATTATGAGGTCGCCGCCCGGGTCTCCGTGCCGTTCGACGCCGAGACCAGGTCCGAGAGGGTGGAGTTCACCTCGGAGCGCCAGGTGAGGCGCGGCGAAAAGGTCTGGGCGCTGTATGCGCCGGCCGCGGCGGATCTCGGGGTTCTCGCTGACGGTGACCGCGCGGCCCTGGAAGAGAAGACGGGTGGCTCCGCTCAAGGGGGCATCGTGTTCGTCGTTCTGTTCCTGGCGGGTTGCTCGCTGCTCTGGGGCCTGTATTTCGGCGGTTTCCCCAAGGCCTCCCGGGGGCTGCGGCGTCCGCTCGGGAAGGGGGTGTGCCGCTCGCTTCCTGTCACGGTGAACAGCGTGGGGGTGGTGGCGGACAGCACCACGGACACCAAGGGCGTCACGACCACCCGGCCGAAGCCCGGTGTGGGGTTCGACGGGTACGAGTGGGATCTCCTGCTTGATCCGGCGATCGACCCGTCGCAGCTTTCCCTGGAGATCAGGGGACGTGAGGCGAAGCTGTACTGGGTGAAATTCGCCGCCGACCGCCCGGGGACGAAGAGGGTGCGGGCGATGCTGGTGCTGGACGGGCGACGGTGTGTGCAGGGCGTCCTCAGGGTTTCCGGGGAATCGGAGTGCCCCGAGGGCGCCCCCGTACCGGCCGTCGCGTGCCTCCCCGAGGGGGACGGTCTGCGGGCGGTTCGTACGTACCCGGCATGGGACCCGAAGCTGCATGCCAAGGGGCTGTGGTGGCTCGTGGCCGGGGTTGTCGCCCTCGGTGCCGTCGTAAGCGGTGTCGGACGGTGGGGGGCCGGCCTCCTGTGTCTCGCCGCGTTCGGCTGTCTCCTCGTCGCCCGCATGGCGATGAAGGACAGCCGTACGCGGTACCTGGAGGGCCTCCTGTCCGGCCCCGGGCCTGACGCCGGTCGGTGAGCGTTCCCGCGAGGCCGCACGGCGGGCCTCGGCCCGGGGCGCAGCCCGGCGTTGAGGGCGGTCGGTCCGGCTGCCGAGCCGACCGCGTTGCCGTACCACCGCTGGGCAGGACGCTGCGCGTACGCTGCCCTCATGTGCGGAATCGTGGGATATGTGGGCGGGCAGAGTGCCCTTGATGTCGTTCTGGCCGGGCTGAAGCGGCTGGAGTACCGCGGGTATGACTCCGCGGGGGTGGCCGTGCTGGCGGATGGTGGGCTGGCGGCGGCGAAGAAGGCCGGGAAACTCGCCAACCTGGAGAAGGAGCTGGCGGACCGTCCGCTGCCGGCCGGTTCGACGGGGATCGGGCACACGCGGTGGGCGACGCACGGCGGGCCCACCGACGAGAACGCCCATCC
Organism: Streptomyces sp. NPDC001219; assembly: GCF_053597915.1. Classification (NCBI taxonomy): domain Bacteria; kingdom Bacillati; phylum Actinomycetota; class Actinomycetes; order Kitasatosporales; family Streptomycetaceae; genus Streptomyces; species Streptomyces sp. NPDC001219. The sequence continues at coordinate 115,117 of NZ_JBSFJF010000021.1, forward strand.
GCATCTGGACAACGCCGGGCGGGTCTCGGTCGTGCACAACGGCATCATCGAGAACTTCGCCGGGCTGCGCTCCGAACTCACCGACCGTGGGCACGAGTTGGAGTCCGAGACGGACACCGAGGTCGTGGCGCACCTGCTCGCCGAGTGCTACTCGTCGTGCGGGGAGCTGGCCGAGGCGATGCGGCAGGTGTGCCGGCGGCTGGAGGGCGCGTTCACGCTGGTCGCGGTGCATGCCGACGAGCCGGATGTGGTGGTCGGGGCGCGCCGGAACTCGCCGCTGGTGGTGGGTGTCGGGGACGGGGAGGCCTTCCTCGCCTCGGATGTGGCGGCGTTCATCGCGCACACGAGGGAAGCCGTCGAGCTGGGCCAGGACCAGGTCGTGGAGCTGCGCCGGGACGGGGTGACGGTCACCGACTTCGACGGGGCGCCCGCCGAGGTGCGGGAGTACCACGTCGACTGGGACGCCTCGGCCGCCGAGAAGGGCGGCTACGACTACTTCATGCTCAAGGAGATCGCGGAGCAGCCCAAGGCCGTCGCGGACACCCTGCTGGGCCGGATCGACGCGTCGGGTGTGCTGTCCCTGGACGAGGTGCGGATTCCGCCGGAGGTGCTGCGCGAGGTCGACAAGGTCGTCATCGTGGCCTGCGGGACGGCGTTCCACGCGGGGATGATCGCCAAGTACGCGATCGAGCACTGGACGCGGATTCCGTGCGAGACCGAGCTGGCCAGCGAGTTCCGCTACCGCGACCCGATCCTGGACCGGCACACGCTGGTGATCGCGATCAGCCAGTCCGGCGAGACCATGGACACCCTGATGGCGCTGCGGCACGCGCGGGAGCAGGGGGCCAAGGTGCTGGCCATCTGCAACACGAACGGGTCGACGATTCCGCGGGAGTCGGACGCGGTGCTGTACACACACGCCGGGCCCGAGGTGGCGGTGGCCTCGACCAAGGCGTTCCTGACCCAGCTGGTGGCCTGCTACCTGGTGGCGCTGTACGTCGCGCAGGTGCGGGGCACGAAGTGGGGCGACGAGATCCGGGCCGTGGTGCGCGAACTGGCGGCCATCGGCACCCAGGTCGAGCAGGTGCTGGGCACGATGGAGCCGGTGCGGGAGCTGGCACGCAGCCTCGCGGACAAGAACACGGTGCTCTTCCTCGGGCGGCACGTGGGCTATCCGGTGGCGCTGGAGGGCGCGCTGAAGCTCAAGGAGCTCGCGTACATGCACGCGGAGGGCTTCGCGGCCGGGGAGCTCAAGCACGGGCCGATCGCGCTGATCGAGGACGATCTGCCGGTGGTGGTGGTCGTGCCGTCACCGCGGGGGCGGTCCGTGCTGCACGACAAGATCGTGTCGAACATCCAGGAGATCCGGGCCCGGGGGGCGCGGACCATCGTGATCGCGGAGGAGGGTGACGAGACGGTGGTGCCGTACGCGGACCACCTCGTGCGGATTCCGCGGACGCCGGTGCTGCTGCAGCCGCTGGTGTCCACCGTCCCGCTCCAGGTCTTCGCCTGTGAGCTGGCCACCGCCCGCGGCAACGAGGTCGACCAGCCGCGCAACCTCGCCAAGTCGGTGACGGTGGAATGATCATCGGGGTCGGGATCGACGTCGCCGAGATCGACCGGTTCGGGGCGGCGCTGGAGCGTACGCCGGAGCTGGCGCGGCGGCTGTTCATCGACGAGGAGCTGATACTTCCGAGCGGTGAACGGCGTGGTGTGGCCTCCCTGGCGGCGCGGTTCGCCGCCAAGGAGGCGGTCGCCAAGGCGCTGGGCGCGCCGGCCGGGCTGCACTGGACCGACGCCGAGGTGTACGTCGAGGACAGCGGGCAGCCGCGGCTGCGGGTGCGGGGCACGGTCGAGGCGCGGGCCGCGGAGCTGGGGGTGCGGTCATGGCATGTCTCGCTGAGCCATGACGCGGGAGTTGCTTCCGCCGTGGTGATCGCCGAGGGGTGAGACTGGAGGTATGAGGACTGCCTACAGCGTGGAGACCGTACGGGCCGCCGAGCGGGAGCTGATGGCCCGGCTGCCCGAGGGGGCCCTGATGCGGCGGGCGGCGGCCGGACTGGCCGTGGCCTGCGGGGAGTTGCTGGGCAAGGTGTACGGCAGCCGGGTGGTGCTGCTGGTGGGCAGCGGCGACAACGGCGGGGACGCGCTGTACGCCGGTGCCCGGCTGGCCCGGCGGGGGGCCGGGGTGGCGGCGGTGCTGCTGTCGCCCGAACGGGCCCACCCGGGCGGGCTGGCCGCGCTGCGGGCGGCCGGCGGGCGGGTCTCGGACGACCCGCCGCGCGACCTCGCGCGCTCCGATCTGGTCGTGGACGGCATCGTCGGCATCGGGGGACGGGGCGGGCTGCGCCCGGAGGCCGCGCAACTCGCGCGGGCGGCACGGGAGTCGGCGCCCGTGGTGGCGGTCGACCTGCCCAGCGGGGTGGACGCGGACAGCGGTGAGGTGCACGGGGACGCCGTACGGGCCGATGCGACGGTGACGTTCGGGGCGTACAAGCCGGGGCTGCTGATCGATCCGGCGCGGGAGCGGGCCGGTGCGCTGCGGCTGGTGGACATCGGGCTGACGCTGCCCCGGGACGCCGCGCTGGAGGCGCTGCAGCACGCGGACGTGGCGGAGCTGCTGCCGCGTCCGGCGCCGGAGAGCGACAAGTACCGGCGGGGCGTGGTCGGGGTGGTCGCCGGGTCCGCGCGGTATCCGGGGGCGGCGGTGCTCGCGGTGGCGGGCGCGCTGCGCGGCGGCGCGGGGGCCGTGCGGTACGTCGGGCCGGCCGCCGAGGCGGTGCTGGCGCACTTCCCGGAGACGCTGGTGCACCCCGGGCCGCCGGACAAGGCGGGCCGGGTGCAGTCCTGGGTGATCGGGCCCGGCATCGGGGAGGAGGCGGAGGCGCTGGAGGACGTGCTCGCGGCGGACGTGCCGGTGCTGGTGGACGCGGACGGCCTGCGGTTCCTGACGCCGCAGCGCGTCCGTGAGCGCACCGCCGAGACCCTGCTGACCCCGCACGCGGGGGAGGCCGCCGCGCTGCTCGGCCGCGGCCGCGAGGAGATCGAGGCGGCACGGCTGTCCTCCGTACGGGAGTTGGCGGCGCGGTACGGCGCGACGGTGCTGCTCAAGGGCTCGACGACGCTGGTCGCGGCGGCGGACGGCCCGGTACGGGCCAACCCCACCGGGACGGGCTGGCTGGCGACGGCCGGGAGCGGGGACGTGCTGTCCGGGGTGACCGGGTCGCTGCTGGCCGCGGGGCTCGCGGCGCGGGACGCCGGCTCGGTCGGCGCGTATCTGCACGGGCTGGCGGCCCGCCGCGCGGCCGGACGGTCCGGCGCGCCGATCCTGGCCTCCGAGGTCGCCGCCCATCTGGACGCCGCCTGGCGCGATGTGACGGACTGACAGCTCCCGGGCGGCGTTACGCCCGGCGGGGGAACGGTGCGGGCACCAGGGCGAACCTGGCGTCCGGTGGGCTTGTACGACCGGGCGCCCACGGCATGCGTGAGGGCATGAGACGTTCCCTTTCGGCGCTGCTGGTCTGCGCCTCGCTCCTCGTTGTCGCCGGGCCGCCCGCGGTGGCCGTGGCGCCGTCGCCCGCGCGGGCCGTGACGTCCCCGGCCGCCGCGCACCGGCTGCCCGACCTGGTACCCGGGCTCCCGCGCGCACAGCGGGCGGCCACCGGCGCCCGGCACACCGAGTACGTGCCGCGGACCGAGGCCGCCCGCGCCGGCCTCCGGGCACCGCGGTGCAGCGCCTCCACCGGGCCCTACCAGCGGCTGACGGAGGGCTACCTGGGGCGGCAGGTGGACGGGCGGCAGAGCGCGGGGGACTGCCGGGCGATCCGGCGCTTCCAGCGGGAGCACCGCATCGCGCCGGCGACCGGGTTCGCCGGTCCGGTCACCGGGGCGACGGTGCGGCTGATGCGGGCCAGGAAGGACCCCAACCGGGACGGCCACTGCCCCGCCCTCGCGCAGCGGACCGCGTGCGTCGACCTGAACCGGCAGCTGATGTGGGTGCAGCAGAGCGGGCGGGTGATCCTCGAACCGATGGTGATCCGGTCCGGTGCGCCGACGATGGAGACCCGCACCGGCTCGTACCGGATCTACCTGCGGCACCGGCGGCACATCTCGAACCTGTACGGCACGCGGATGCCGTACGCCCAGTTCTTCGACCGCGGGGAGGCGCTGCACGGCGTCTACGAGGACATCTTCTCGGGGCCCGGCTCGCACGGCTGCGTCAACCTCACGATGACGGACGCGCGGAGGGCGTGGGAAGTGCTGAGGAAGGGCGACACCGTGTACGTCTGGGGGCGGAAGCCCGGCGTGTGAGCACGGTTTCCCCGCCCGTCCCCCGGGGCCCCGCGGCGTCGCCTGCGACACTGAGGGGGATGAACGAGACAGCAATGCGCGCCCGCGCCGCCATCGACCTCGCCGCCGTGCGGTCGAACGTCCGTGCGCTGCGGGCCCGCGCACCCCGGGCAGAGCTGATGGCCGTGGTCAAGTCCGACGGCTACGGACACGGGGCGGTGCGCTGCGGGCGCGCCGCCCGTGAGGCCGGTGCCGCCTGGCTGGGCACGGCGCTGCCCGAGGAGGCCTTCGCGCTGCGCGCGGCCGGTGACACCGGGCGGCTGATGTGCTGGCTGTGGACGCCGGGCGGCCCCTGGCGCCGGGCCATCGAGCAGGACATCGAGATCTCGGTCAGCGGGCTGTGGGCGCTGCGCGAGGTGACCGCGGCGGCGCGCGAGTGCGGCCGGACCGCCCGCGTCCAGCTCAAGGTCGACACCGGGCTCGGCCGCAACGGCTGCGCCCTCGCCGACTGGCCGGAACTGACCACCGCGGCCCGCGCCGCCGAGGCCGACGGCACGGTGACCGTCACCGGCGTCTGGTCGCACTTCGCCTGCGCCGACGAGCCAGGACACCCCTCGATCGCCGCCCAGCTGGCCGCCTTCCAGGAGGCGTTGGGCACCGCCGAGAAGGCCGGACTGCGCCCCGAGGTGCGGCACATCGCCAACACCCCGGCGCTGCTCACCCTCCCCGAGGCGCACTTCGACCTGGTCCGTACCGGCATCGGCATCTACGGCATCTCGCCCAGCCCCGAGGTCGGCACCTCCGCTGAGCTGGGGCTGCGGCCCGCGATGACGCTGGAGGCCGCGCTGGCGTCGGTCAAGCGCGTCCCGGGCGGCCACGGCGTGTCGTACGGGCACCACTACACGACGCCCGGCGAGACCACCCTGGCGCTGGTCCCGCTCGGCTACGCGGACGGCATCCCGCGGCACGCCTCCGGCACCGGCCCGGTGCTGGTCGCCGGCAAGTGGCGGACGGTCGCCGGGCGGATCGCGATGGACCAGTTCGTGGTCGACCTGGGCGGGGACAGCGCCGCGCCGGGCGATCCGGCGGTGCTGTTCGGCCCGGGGGACCGCGGTGAGCCGACCGCGGAGGACTGGGCCAGAGTGGCCGGAACCATCGGCTACGAGATCGTCACGCGGATCGGAACCCGGGTCCCGCGCGTCTATGTGGACAGCGGCACGCCGAGCGAGGCCGAAGGAGACAGCGCGCTCACGGGGGGTACGGCATGACCGAGGGACAGGACGCCGCCGTGGAGGCGGTCGAGACGGCCGTCGAGGCGGCCGGGAACTGGGCACGGGCCGGCCGGCACGCCGGTGTGGCCGGAGCCGCGATCGGCGTGGTCGCGGCGGGTGCCGCGGCCGGGGTGGCGATAGAGCGGATGACGGTCGGCCGCGGGATGCGCCGCCGGGCCCGGCTCGCGCTGGACGCCGCCGGCCCGTACGGCACGCTGCGCGGCACACCGGGCGCGGCGATCGCCGAGGACGGCACCGAGCTGTACTACGAGGTCGACGAGCCCGGCGTGGAGACGGCCCGGCCGGAGAAGGACGACCGGACGAAGGCCAGGAACGGCAAGGGCGGCAAGGCCGCCCGGTCCGCCAAGCCGGTCCGCGGCAAGGAGGCACGGGCCGCGCAGGAGGCGCACGGCGGCCTGCGCAAGCGGCTGACCGCGGCGCTGGGCCGGCGCGGCCAGGCCCCCACGGTCGTCTTCAGCCACGGCTACTGCCTCAGCCAGGACTCCTGGCACTTCCAGCGCTCCGCCCTGCGCGGCACGGTGCGCACCGTCCACTGGGACCAGCGCAGCCACGGCCGCTCCTCGCGCGGCCACGGCCAGATCGACGGCACGGAACCGGTCACCATCGACCTGCTGGGCCGGGACCTGAAGGCGGTGCTGGACGCCGCGGTCCCCGAGGGGCAGATCGTGCTGGTCGGGCACTCCATGGGCGGGATGACGGTGATGGCGCTGGCCGACCAGTTCCCCGAGTACGTCGCGGAGCGGGTGGTCGGGGTGGCCCTGATCGGCACGTCGGCGGGCCGGCTCAGCGAGGTCGGCTTCGGGCTGCCGTCGATGGGCGTCAAGGCCTTCCACTGGCTCGCGCCGGGCGTGCTGAAGGCGCTGGGCTGGCAGCGCGAGATCGTCGAGCGCGGCCGCCGGGCCACCGCCGACCTCTTCGCCGGGCTGATCAAGCGGTACTCGTTCGGGACGCCGGAGAAGGTGGACCCGGGCATCGCGCGGTTCGGCGAACGGCTGATCGAGGCGACTCCGATCGACGTGGTCGCCGAGTTCTTCCCGGCGTTCGCGGTGCATGACAAGACCGAGGCGCTGGTGGCGTACGACGCGGTGCCCGCCCTGGTGCTCGCCGGGGAGAGCGACCTGATCACCCCGGCCGACCACAGCCGGGCGATCGCCGAGGTGCTGCCCGACGCGGAGCTGGTGTGCGTCCCCGGGGCCGGTCACCTGGTGATGCTGGAGCGGCCCGAGCTGGTCAACGAGCACCTGGTGTCGCTGGTGGAACGGGCGGGCGCGGCGGCCCGCACCTCCCGGCACGCACGCGCCTGAGCGGACGGCCCGGCGGGCACCGGTGCGGCGGGCCGGTGCCCGGCAGGGTGGCGGCCGGGAGAGGGACAGGCCGTACCATTTGCGGCATGAGCACCACCGGCGCGATGGCGCACGTTACCGTCAAGTCCCCCGCACAGATGCAGGAGTTGGGCCGCCGTCTGGCCCCGCTGCTGCGCCCCGGCGACCTGGTCCTGCTCACCGGTGAGCTGGGAGCCGGCAAAACGACGCTGACCCGCGGCCTGGGCGAGGGCCTGGGCGTCCGCGGCGCCGTCACCTCCCCCACCTTCGTCATCGCCCGGGTGCACCCCTCGCTGGCCGGCGGCCCCCCGCTGGTGCACGTCGACGCGTACCGGCTCGGCGGCGGGCTGGACGAGATGGAGGACCTGGACCTCGATGTCTCGCTGCCGGAGTCGGTGGTGGTCGTGGAGTGGGGCGACGGCAAGGTCGAGGAGTTGTCCGAGGACCGGCTGCACGTGGTCATCGGCCGGGCCGTGGGTGCCGACGCCCCGGGTGGTCCGGACGGGGCCCTGGAGGACGACGTCGACGATGTGCGCGAGGTGACGGTCACCGGCCTCGGCGCGCGCTGGGCGGACGCCGGGCTGCCCGCGCTGGAGGCCTGCTGACGGCGGGGCCGGTGGTCGCGGCAGGGATTCCGCCCGGCCGCGGAGGCCGCCGGACGTCCGTAGTTTCCGACAAGCCGTCGGTAAGATGTTGCGTACCCGGTGCCGGGCGTGGTCACATGGGTGGAGACCCCAGTTAGGTATGCCTAAGTAGTAAGCCTAGCTTCTGTCGCTTGCCCCAGGAGCCCCGGGAGGCGTCCATGTCGGCCCACCAGCACTGCCCCACGCCCGAGGGGCGTGCGGGCATCCCCGTCGCGGCGGCCGGGCGCGATCCGCGCGAGGCGCCGACCATGAACGAACTGCTGGCCGCGTGCGCCGCGGCCAGCGCGGTCTCCACGCCCCCCGACGCCGCCGAGGAAGCCCGTCAGAGCGACACCACGCCACCGGCGGACGAGCCGGAGGCGGAGGAGGAGCAGCCCCGGTCTTCGGCGGCGTCCACCAAAGGCCGCGACGCGGCGTAGCCCGTAGGGGCGAACGGGCCGCCGGGGAGCCGCGCGGTCAGGAGACCACGACGACCTTGGTGCCGGTGGGCGCGAAGTCCCACATCGCCTTGCCGTCCGCGCGCGACTGACGGATACCGCCGGTCTTCGCCGTCGCGCCCGGGTCGGGCCGGGAGCCGTCGACGGCCGCGCTGAAGCCGACCGTGACGCCGCTGACAGCGGCGAACCGCACGACGTGCTCGATCGCGATCCCGTCCGAGCCGGTGACGCTGACCGACCGCGAGCCGACCGGGTACGACCCCGGCTGCGGGCTCACCGCGCTCGGCGCGACCCGGAACGTCCGCAGCGCCTTGTTCCGCGCGTCGACCAGCCAGACCCGCTTGGCGCCGAGCGCGTAGACGATCCGCTTGCCCTGGCCGGACGCCGCGGGCACCGGGGCCGGTGCGGGGGCCTTGTCCTTCTTGGCGGGCCGGTGCGCGTGCTTCCCGGCGGCGCTGTGGCGGTTGTCCTTACGGGCCTGGGCCAGGCTGTCCGGGGCGGAGGCCGCGGCCTGGTAGCCGAGCACTCCGACCGCGACCAGGGCCGCCGTGGTCAGCGCGGTGACGATCGTGCTGCTCTTAGCGGGCACCGCTGTGCCACCTTTCCTCGCTGTCCCCGCCGGCGGGGAGTCCCGGGCCTGGATGCCGGGCTGCTTGCTGCTGGGCTACGGGGCGACGGTAGCACCGGGAACGGGGACCACCCGCCGAGCCGTAGTCTTGAGGACGTGCTGCTGCTAGCTCTTGACACCGCCACCCCCGCCGTCACCGTCGCGCTCCATGACGGCACCCGCGTCCTCGCCGAGTCCCGCCAGGTGGACGCGCGCCGGCACGGCGAACTGCTGCTGCCCGCCGTCGACCGGGTGCTGGCGGAGGCCGGCCACCAGCTTGACGCGGTCAGCGACATCGTGGTCGGCGTGGGCCCGGGACCGTACACGGGGCTGCGCGTCGGCCTGGTGACCGCCGCCACGTTCGGCGCCGCGCTCGGCGTGCCCGTCCACGGCCTGTGCACCCTGGACGGCCTCGCCCACGCCTCCGGGCTGACCGAGCCCTTCGTCGTGGCCACCGACGCCCGCCGCAAGGAGGTCTACTGGGCGCGTTACGCCGATGCCCGCACCCGGCTGACCGAGCCGGCCGTCGACCGCCCCGCCGACCTCGCCGACCAAGTGGCCGGCGTCCCGGCCGTGGGCGCGGGCGCGGTGCTCTACGACACGGTCTTCACCGGCGTACGGCGCGAGGCCCCCGAGCACCAGTCCGCCGGCGCGCTGGCCGCGCTGGCCGCCGGGAAGCTCGCGGCGGGCGAGGAGCTGCTGCCGCCGCGGCCGCTGTACCTGCGGCGCCCGGACGCCCAGGTCCCCGCCAACTACAAGGTGGTCACTCCCCGGTGACCGCCTGCCCGCCGTCCGGCCAGTGCTCCCCGGCGCCACCGTCCGGCGGCCCCGCGCTGCGCGAGATGCGCTGGTGGGACATCGCGCCGGTGCTGGAGCTGGAGCGCGAGCTGTTCCCCGAGGACGCCTGGTCGCCGGGCATGTTCTGGTCCGAGCTGGCACATGCGCGCGGGCCGTTCGCCACCCGCCGCTACCTCGTCGCCGAGCAGGACGGCAGGCTGGTCGGCTACGGCGGGCTGGCCGCCATCGACGGCACCGGCGACGTCCAGACCATCGCCACCGCCCGCGACCAGTGGGGCACCGGCCTCGGCGCCCGGCTCCTGACCGAACTCCTCGGCGCCGCGACCGACTTCGAATGCCATGAGGTGCTGCTGGAGGTACGGGTCGACAACCTCCGCGCCCAGCGCCTCTACGAGCGCTTCGGCTTCGAGCCGATCGGCTTCCGCCGCGGCTACTACCAGCCCGGCAACGTCGACGCCCTCGTGATGCGCCGCACCACCCAGACCTCCTCCGAAGCACCCTCCGTACAAGGAACTTGAGAACCATGGCTGACTCACGCGGCGGACCGCTCGTCCTCGGCATCGAGACCTCCTGCGACGAGACCGGTGTCGGCATCGTCCGCGGCCACACCCTCCTGGCCGACGCGGTCGCCTCCAGCGTCGACGAGCACGCCCGCTTCGGCGGCGTGGTGCCGGAGGTGGCCTCGCGCGCCCACCTGGAGGCGATGGTCCCCACCATCCAGCGGGCCCTGAAGGACGCCGGCGTCGCCGCCTCCGACCTGGACGGGATCGCGGTCACCGCCGGACCGGGCCTGGCCGGTGCGCTGCTGGTCGGCGTCTCGGCCGCCAAGGCGTACGCCTACGCCCTCGGCAAGCCGCTCTACGGCGTCAACCACCTCGCCTCGCACATCTGTGTCGACCAGCTGGAACACGGCGCGCTGCCGGAGCCGACGATGGCGCTGCTGGTGAGCGGCGGCCACTCCTCCCTCCTGCTGGCCCCGGACATCACCTCCGACGTACGCCCCCTGGGCTCGACGATCGACGACGCGGCGGGCGAGGCCTTCGACAAGATCGCGCGGGTGCTGCACCTCGGCTTCCCCGGCGGCCCGGTCATCGACCGCTACGCCCGCGAGGGCAACCCCGACGCGATCCGCTTCCCGCGCGGGCTGACCGGCCCCCGCGACCCGGTCTACGACTTCTCCTTCTCCGGCCTGAAGACCGCCGTGGCCCGCTGGATCGAGGCTAAGCGGGCGGCCGGTGAGGAGGTGCCGGTGGCGGACGTCTCGGCGTCCTTCCAGGAGGCCGTGGTGGACGTGCTGACCCGTAAGGCCGTCCGGGCCTGCAAGGACAACGGCGTGGACCACCTGATGATCGGCGGCGGGGTCGCGGCCAACTCCCGGCTGCGGGCGATGGCCCAGCGCCGCTGCGAGGACGCCGGCATCACCCTGCGGGTGCCGCGGCCCAAGCTGTGCACCGACAACGGTGCGATGGTCGCCGCCCTGGGTGCCGAGATGGTGGCCCGCAACCGGCCGGCCTCGGCCTGGGACCTCTCCGCGGACTCCTCGCTCCCGGTCACCGAACCCCATGTGCCCGGCGAGTTCCCCGAGGACGCACCCGCGCACCACCACCACGACCACGATCACGTCCACGAGATGAGCAAGCACAACCTCTACTCGTGACGCCCGGCGAGGGCTCGTTTTGTCCTTCTGCGAGTCCTCGCCGCCGCCCCCGCCCCGGTGTCCGGCCCGAGGTCTTACCCTGACTTGCAGCATCGAGCGAGTGCGTGGGGAGGCGGCAGGCCGTGGACTGGTTCTGGTGGGTCTTCATCTTCTTCATGGCGGGCGGCTTCGCGAAGGTCGCCGACACCGCCCGCACCGCGCTGCGCACCCGGCACGAACGCAGGATGGAACGCCTGGAGAGCGCCCGCCACGAACGGCAGGAACTGGCCGCCGCGCAGAAGCCGCCGGAGCCGGTGTGCGGCTGCACCCACCATCTCGCCAAGCATGACAAGAAGGGCAAGTGTCATGAGCGGGTCGAGGTGGCGGTCGCCTGGGACGCCGACCACAGGCCGGTGCAGTACGAGGCGGGCCAGTGCACCTGCCAGCAGTACATCGGCCCGCAGCCGCTGTCCCAGATCTACGCCGAGGACCTCACCGACCTGGCGTGACCGGGTCCGTGGCCGGGTGCCCCAGCAGCATCGTGGGGGCCCCGGCGACCCGGGTGAGGAAGATCGTGCAGGACTTGCGGCCGCCGCCCAGCTTCAGCTTCCTGCGCAGCTCCTCGGGTTCCACCGCGGAGCCCCGCTTCTTGATCACCGCGATCCCGACCTCGCGCTCCCGCAGCAGCGCCTTGAGCCTCTTGAGGTGGAACGGCAGCACATCGGTGATCGCGTAGGCGGTCGCGTACGGCGTCTCCGTCAGCCGGTCCGCGGTGATGTAGGCGATCGTCGGGTCGATCAGCCGCCCCTCGACCTGCCGGGCGACGTCCGCGACGAGATGCGCCCGGATCACCGCCCCGTCCGGCTCGTACAGCCAGTCGCCGACCGGGCCGACCGGCGCCTGCGGCGCGTCGTCGCCCGCGGACGGGTCCGGCAGCCCGGTGCCGAGCAGGGAGTGCCCGGCGGGCAGCAGCGTGGCGCGACGGCCGCCGGGCACCGGGCGGGGCGCCGCGCCCCGGCCCGCCCCGAACCACACCACGGCCTCCTTGACGTCACCGCCGTCCGAGATCCACTCCGTCTCGGCGTCCTCCGGCAGCGCCTCGTGCGGCACCCCCGGCGCGATCTTCAGCGCCGCGACCGGTGCGCTGCGGGCCGCCTCCACGGCCCATGACAGCGGCGGCGCGTACGCCTCCGGATCGAAGATCCGCCCACCCGTGGCCCGGCCACCGCCCCTCACCGAGGCGCTGCGCGCCGCCCCCTTTTCCCGCGCCTTGCTCCGCCGCGCCGGGTCGACGAACACCGCGTCGTACCCGGCGGTGTCCACCTCCGTCACATCCGCGCAGCGCACCTCGATCAGCTCCGCGAGCCCCAGCGCCTCGGCGTTGGCCCGCGCCGCCGCACACGCCAACGGGTCGCGGTCCACGGCCAGTACCCGGATTCCGGCCCGTGCCAGCGCCAGCGCGTCGCCGCCGATGCCGCAGCACAGGTCGGCCAGCGAACGGATGCCCAGTGCGGCGAGGCGGGTGGCGCGGTGGGTGGCGACCGTGGTGCGGGTGGACTGCTCGACACCGTTCGGCGTGAAGTACATCCGCCAGGCGTCCGCCCCGAACTTCGCCACCGCCCGCTGCCGTAGCCGGGCCTGCCCGAGCGCCGCGGAGACCAGCTCCGCCGGGTGGTCCCGTCGCAGCCGGGTGGCTGCCGCCAGCTCGTCCGCCGGGTCGTGGTCCCGCAACTCGGCCAGCAGGGTCTGCCCCTCCGGGGCGAGGAGGCGGTGAAAGGTGTCGAGGTCGTTCACGACCTCATTGTCTCCCCACGTTGTCGGCTTTCCCTCCGTGGTGGCCTCTCGCCGTTTGCGGGTCCGCTGCGCGGGGCGTGGGTGCGGGTGATGCTTGTCGGTTCCTCGCCGTTGCGCCTGCGGCGGGCGGGTGGTTGTCGGGTGCGGTGACGGGCCTCCGGGGCCTGGTGTGTGGACTGCTTCGCTTTACGTCCACACACCAGGCCCC